>CANIXM010000032.1 GCA_947471245.1 Paludibacteraceae bacterium
GGAGAGAAAGGAGTAAAATCACTACTTCTTAAATTTGCAAAACTGGAAGTGCTTCACTAAAATTATATATCTTTGTAGAAGAAGTTAACGAGTAAACAGGTAAACAAGTAAACGAGTTGACGAGTAAACGGGTTGACCAATAAACTCAATGAACCAATGAACCAATGAACCTATAAACGAATGAACTCTATGAACTGATGAACTCAATGAACTCAATGAACTCAATAAACCAATAAACTGATAAACTAAATAAACCAATAACACAAAAACATGGCTGAAAAAAACATTGACGAGGCTAAAAAACCTTCGTTGGAAAAACTAAAAGCATTGCAACTAGCAATGGAGAAAATAGATAAAGACCACGGCAAAGGAACCATCATGAAAATGGGTGACACCAAAGTGGAAGATGTAGCTTTTATTTCCAGTGGTTCACTTGGACTGGATATAGCTCTTGGCGTGGGTGGATATCCACGTGGACGTGTGATAGAAATCTACGGACCTGAGTCATCTGGTAAAACCACGCTAGCTATTCATGCTATTGCCGAAGCTCAAAAGGCGGGTGGTATAGCTGCCATCATCGATGCTGAGCATGCTTTCGACCGCTTTTATGCTGAAAAACTAGGCGTAAACATTGACGAACTACTTATCTCACAGCCTGACAATGGAGAACAAGCACTGGAAATAGCTGACCAACTGATACGCTCGTCGGCAGTGGATATCGTAGTGATTGACTCGGTGGCAGCACTGACTCCCAAAGCAGAACTGGAAGGCGATATGGGAGACAGTAAAATGGGACTTCAAGCCAGATTGATGTCACAAGCGCTTCGTAAACTGACTGCCAATATCAACAAAACGAACACTACTTGTATTTTTATCAACCAGTTGCGTGAAAAAATCGGGGTGATGTTTGGCAACCCAGAAACCACAACCGGTGGTAATGCACTGAAATTTTATGCTTCTATCCGCTTGGATATCCGCCGCATAGGCCAACTGAAAGAAGGTGAAGATGTGATAGGCAATCAAACCAGAGTAAAAGTGGTCAAAAACAAAGTAGCACCACCATTCCGCAAAGCAGAGTTTGACATCATGTTTGGTGGTGGAATTTCAAAAACGGGTGAGATACTTGACCTAGGCGTGGAATACGGCATCATCAAAAAAAGCGGCTCCTGGTTTAGCTACGGCGACACCAAACTTGCCCAAGGGCGTGATGCTTCCAAAGCCATCATCAAGGACAACCCAGAACTAGCGGCAGAACTGGAAGCCAAAATCGTAGAGGCGATTAACAACAAATAATACCCCAACAACTCAATACTCCCTGCAACTAGCTTGTTGTCAGGGAGTATTATTTGATTACTGTTTGATTTCCTGATAGCTGAATATAAATCGGCATTAATCATTATAAGTTTTGAAGAAAGA
This sequence comes from Paludibacteraceae bacterium, assembly GCA_947471245.1. Classification (GTDB taxonomy): domain Bacteria; phylum Bacteroidota; class Bacteroidia; order Bacteroidales; family Paludibacteraceae; genus Paludibacter. The sequence goes on from CANIXM010000032.1 coordinate 1,417, forward strand.
ATAAATGATTCAACAAGAGTAACCCAACTCTTATTAGTTAAATGGTTTTCAACATCCCAGTTAACTAGCAAAATAGACATTAGCTATTTTCAAATACGTAATCTGATATTAATAAAGATCACAGTCATATTATTAGTTTTTGTCAAACGCCAACTTTCTTTCGTAAACAGTGTAAAATTTAGTATTTACAATATTTTTAAATGTAACTAAATATGGAATATAATATAGGAAATCTAAAAAGAAGATCGCAAGAAGTAGCTGATGAATCCCGTAAAGGAGCAAATACTGCAAAAAAAATTGGCAACTTATTTTATGAAATTGTTTGTGAAATTGAAAGCATTTACAAAGAAACTAAAAAGAAAAATTTCATTTTAAGTTATTTCGCAGCTGTCATATCTGTAGTTGCATTGATTTTGTCTTTTTTAAAGTCTGATGATATTACCGTTGATGGTGCAAATTTGTTAGGATGTATTGTTGGTATACTTTCATTATTAGTAACCATTTTAATTGGTTTTCAAATATATAGAGCTATTGAAATTGAAAACAAGATTGATAAAAAATTAGATTCAATTGAAAGTAGAATGTTTGAATCTTTAAGAGACTTAGCAGGCAGAATAACTGAAGAAAAAATTAAAGAATTTGAAAATAGAGTAAATAAATTTACAGACGAAGAACTAAAACGCCCACCAACCAATTAGACTGCTCCGCCAATTTTCACATACATAGTTCGCCCGCGTTCCTCGTAACGTCTAAAAGTTCATGCTTCTATTGTTCGTCCAATGGCTCCTGCCTTCCCGTTTGCTCCTAGCCTATTTTTTCGCAAGTTGTACGGCAGCGTCACTTTGATAATAGGCTGTAAAACAGACCTAACAGATTTCAAAAACTGTTAGGTCTTTAATATAGCAACCCAAGTGCGAAGAATTCAGCTAACTTAAAGTTGTAAGCAAACAAAACAAGTATGAAGGAAAATAAATCTGATTTTATATTATTCAAAACCGAAGACGAAAAAATATCGGTTGATGTTCGGTTTGAGGATGAAACTGTGTGGCTAACGCAAGAGCAAATGGCCAATTTATTTGAATGGGATAGAACTGTAATTGTTAAGCATATTGGCAATATATTTTCGGAAGGTGAATTGGACGAAAAAAGCAATGTGCAAATTTTGCATATTGCAAATTCTGACAAACCTGTGAAATTTTTCAACCTGAATGTTATTATTTCAGTAGGATACAGGGTTAAATATCAAAGAGGAACCCAATTCCGTATTTGGGCAACCAAACCCCTCGCTTCCCCACTTTTGTAAAGTGTGCACTATTTGCAATCAAAATTGATGTAAACATCTGATTTTCTGTCAGTTGAGTAATGCGAGTCGTATTCATGGATGGTGCACAAATGCTTGACGAAAACAAAAATGGGGTATAATCACTTATTACAAGTTGCTAATTGTGCTGTGACACTTATACAAAACACAAACAAATATGATGAACGAAATTGTACTGTACCAATCAGACGAACTACTCGAACGAATTGAGGTGAGGATAGAAGACGATACAGTTTGGCTGAATCGTCAGCAGTTGGCGGTGTTATTTGGTAGAGATGTGAAAACTATTGGAAACATATAGTCAACCTATTTTTAGAGGGAGAATTAGTTAAAGAAGTGGTTGTCGCAAATTTTGCTACAACCACTCCCCACGGTGCAATCAAGGGCAAAACACAAACTCAGAATGTGGAATACTACAATTTAGATGTAATTATTTCGGTTGGTTATCGTGTAAAATCAAAACAAGGCACGCAATTCAGAATATGGGCGACAAATGTTTTAAGAGACTATTTACTAAAGGGATATGCAATAAATCAACGAATAAATAGGATAGAAAACCATGTAGAAAACCTTACAGAAAAAGTAAATGCAATTTCACTGCAAATTCAATCTGGAGGAATTCCAAATCAAGGCGTGTTTTTCGACGGACAAGTATTTGATGCTGACGAATTAGCTTCGAAAATTATTCGTTCTGCCGTAAAGAGTATTATCCTCATTGACAATTATATTGACGAAAACACATTGACACAGTTGGCTAAGAAAAACCAAGAAGTAAAAGTGTTACTGTTATCCAAAACTATCAATAAACAACTGGCACTTGATGTAAAGAAAGTAAATGAGCAATACGGCAATTTTGAGATAAAAGAATTTACCGTGAGCCACGACCGTTTTTTAATAATCGACGAATCAGAAGTTTATCATTTGGGTGCATCGCTTAAAGACTTGGGTAAGAAATGGTTTGCTTTTTCAAAGTTGGATAAAAGTTCGGTGGAGAATATCTTGAGCTCAATCACCAATGAAAAATCACTGATCAACTAACGAAATTCGCGTCGAAAAGCTCATCGCTGGCGCGCATTTGTAAAGTATGCCCTATTTGCAATCAAAAGAACAGTAAGCATTATTACGAATTGACTCAAATTCCAGAGTTCTAATAATTCCAAAATTCTGCAAATTCTGATCAGATAAGTGATTTCGACAAATTGCACCATGACTCGCAAAATTCGTAGTCAAATTTGATACCAACCCATTAATATTTGCGGATTGATTTGTATCTTCTTCCCCAAAATTTATAGCTGGTGAGCGAGGTGAGGACCATAAGTCGTTCGTACCATTTGTATCGCAGCATGAAGTGCGATATGCCATACCACAGCCCTAGAAAAATGATAAATAATGCAGATTCAATAGTAAATCGGATAGGAGGGAAGGATGCGTTAAAAATATAGTGGTTGAAGTATTCAAAGAATTTGTCGCTAATCAGCAAACTGACCACGCTTACTGCCAGCACAATGGAGCCGTGAGCGGTTTCGATGGCTTTTTGTGGACAGTAGCTCATGCAGTGCATGCAGCTTTCGCAGTCGAATGTCCAAAACGGACGCCCACCGACAGTTTTAATGGCTTTTACCGGACAGCCTTTGATACACACTCCACAGTTGTCACACTTACTGGATGCATAATAAGTTTTGGCAAAGAAAAACCGTCCAACAAAGAAATAACCCAGCGAAACTGGCGCTATGAACATGTCCTGAATCAGCTCACGCAAGCACTTGTAATACCTACCTCCGTTTAACACCGTCTGCGCAAATCGGGTAACTTTTATTTCATTGGTTTGATGCAGGTATTCGATGGTTTTTTGGTTAAGACCTGGATGCACCGATATCCAATTGGATGGCAAATCCACAGGCAGAAATCCTTTGATTTTATATCCTTTCAGCCATAGTATCAAAGCGGCAAGGTAGAAGGCTATTCCAGTCAAGCCTGGTGTCACCCATTTGCCAATAAGCATTCCCGCTCTGGTATTCATCAGCACCACGTCATTTTTTCCTTTTGGAAAATGAATGATGAAGCGCAACATAATTACAGGATAATTGAATCCATGAATGGGCGACACAAAAGCAATGAGTGTGTCCTTATCTGAAGGTGCTATCCCTCTTCTTTCGCTTTTGCCAATGTCAATAGATTCTGCTTGAATGCCACAGTTGTTGGCTTTGTCACACATCCAGTTGGCTACGTTGCGTGCATTGCCAGTACCAGAGAAGTAGTAGGTGGTGAGGTGGTGATAATGATTCCCCATGGTGTACTTTTTTTTGAAACAATTGAAAACTAGTACATATTTACTTTGAATAGTAGTAAGTGTTCTATTTTCAGTATTTCTTCTCGCATCAATATTAAATTATCAGTAACAATTGCTATAATAATGCAATATACTGCCTCTTTTGCTGATTATACCGTTTGCACAAACAATATAGTCCAATTTCGACTTCGTCTCATTTATACTATTTGCTTCCAATTTGATTGGTGAAGAATAGGTAGTTCAAACTTTCTGTTTGTTGCTTGTAAAGTGTTTCTATCAATTTCAATTTGGTGGAAATGAATTTTTCTTGACGTTTGTTGAGCAAAAATACAGAACTTTCACCAAAGTTGAACTTTTCATTTTCAGCGTCCAATAGTTTTTTGTAGTTAATAATGTTGTTGTTCAGAAGTGTTACTTGAGAGCTAATCAATTCCATTTGCATTTCTGAGTTTGAAATCTTATTACTCAATTCATTTCGTTTGTTGTCGATATCCAGTTTTATCTCTTGAATTTTGATTTTACTTTGTTGTACTTCTGCTCTTTCGCTTCGCAAAAATAGAGGCATTGAGAACACTGCCCCAAAAGCCATGTTGTCTATGGAATAGCTAGGGAGAATTCCTTTTTCAGTATTGTAGAGTAGGGGATTGTATTTGAGTTTTAATTTGGGTTTTAGTTTCTCAATTTTCAAACGTTGCTCTATTTCTGCAATGTTTAGTTTGCTCAGGTAAGCTTGTATGCTTGGATTCTCATCAAGTGATTTAGCAAACCGATTTTTTTCAACAGTTTTGACTAACGATGAATAAGTATACGATTCGGGTTGTGTACTTGTCAGCATGGATATTGGATTGTTGTCATACCAGAGGTAATTTTCAACATTGTACCTTGATTTGATAAGATCCATGTAGTTTTTTTGAAGTGTAAAACTTGCGTCTTGCATTAGTATGTGTGCTTCAAGAGTGTCAATGGCAGTTTTTTCGCCTGCAAGAAATGATTGTACCGTATTATCGTGATAGATTTTGCTGAGATTAAAATTTTCATTGAGTACTGAGTCAACATGGAAATACATCTGCCATTGAAGATAGGCAGCTATAGCATTGATAAGGAGTTCGTTAATTTGCTGTACTTGTTCATTTCGAACCAGTTTTTTGAATTCGCCAGCAATTTTGAGTGTCGTTTTTCTTTCGTTAACAATTAGTCCTTGAAATACATCTATTTCTAGACCTAAATGCCATAATCCATTAGGTTTGACAGTACTTTCGGGATTGAGATAAATGCCTTGATAGTTTTCATATCCGCTCACAATATCTAATCCGAGAGGTGTAGGTATTCTAAGTTTTGTATGAAACTGACGATAATAAAGCTTTTGGTCAAAGTTTTTTTCAGACCAGTCTGATTGAAGAATTGGATCAAATCCTCCTTTTGCTTTAAGGGTTTGAGCATCACCAAGTTTTAGTTTTAAGTTGGCTTGTTTGGCAAGAGGATGAAAGCTCTCGATGTTTTGAATGAATTCATTTAATCGGAGTGTTGTAGTTTCTTTCTGCGCAAATAAAATGCATTGAAAAGAAATTAAAATGCTTATAGTGAGCCTTCTATTCCATTTTTGGTTCATGTCATTTGATGGATTTAATAGGTGCCTTACGTTTGACATTTTCATTTTTTTCATCTTTATCTTTGTAAAAATCAGGTGGGAAACCATTTAATTGTCTCCACAGTTCGTACCACAATGGTACTTGATTAAGAAAAATGAACGCTTGAGCGCCCGTTCCAATACTTAGTTTTGTAGGCCAAGGTTTTTTACCATTCAAAGGACTTACCAAAATACGATAATTGCCATTTTCACTTATAAACCTGTCTATGGCCACTATTTTACCTTCGAATACCCCCACTGCGGCTTCCGGCCATCCACTCATCACTATTGCAGGCCAACCATCAAAGCGGATATTTACTCTATTTCCAAATTCCAATAGAGGGATATCCTGAGGTTTCACATAGAGTTCCAAAGCAATGTCGTATGTAGAAGGAACGATAATTGCAATATCTGTACCTTCTTTGATGGTTTCACCCAATCCCTTTTTTATTGTTTTGGTGATATATCCAGATTGGGGAGCGGTGACGTAGTAGAATTTTTTTCTTTCGGTATAGTTAGACAACTGATTCTTTAATTTAGAAACCTCTGCTACTCCTTCCATTTTTGAGGAAATTGCTGATTGCTTGTCTGATAAGGATTTAGATAGTTTATCAGCATATTCTCTTTCTACTGTAAGAAGTTCCAATTGTAAGTTGTGAAGTTCATTTTTTTGATTGATTAATTTGTTTTTTTGAATGTTTACTTTGGCAAGTTCGGCTTGAAGTTTGTACTCTTTTTCTTGTAATTCAGTAAGTGATTTTAACCCCTTTCCATAAAGTTCTTTGACACGTAATAATTGGTTTTTTGTAATTTCATAATTGTTCTCTACGGCAGCCAGATCTATACTGTCAATTTTTATTTTATTATATCCTTGGCTAACTTTGTTTTTAGTCTGTAAAAGTTTCAATCTCAATCCGTCTTCCAATGCATCATATTGTTTGTTTAAAGCCGTTATTTTGTTCGAATAGGCATCAATACTCAGAGCTTTGGCATTCACTTGTTCAGATGTTCTGTCTATAAGATTGGGGTCAAGGTATTCGCTTTTTACCTCGGTCATGTACACTATGGTATCGCCACTATTCACATAATCACCCTCTTGAACATACCATTTTTCCAATCTTCCAGGAATGACAGCTTGAATGGCTTGAGGTCTTTGTTGAGGTGATCGGGTGGTGACATAGCCTTTCGTAAGTATGTTTTGCGTCCATGGGAGAAATGGACTGATGACAATTAACGTAATAAGAAGCACGATAAACCAAACCGAGAGGCGTGTGATCTTATTTCTTAGTAGTAGTTGATGGGATTTAAAATCCTTCAATTCTACATGGTCGCTAATACTGTTGTTGGAAATATTAAGCATGTTGGTATAGTTGTGTTGTTGCTAAAAACCGAATGTGATTGATTACTTGTAAGTAGTTACTATTATTCAGTTAAGTAATTTATTAAGTGATAGATGTATGGTGAAAAATCTGACATTAATTTTATTGTATAAAATTCATGTGTGTTTTCTTATAACATGTCCAATTGTAAGTTTTTCTGACATTTTTCAGACCAATACTCAAAATCAGAAACAACTACAAGTGTCCAGTTTCGATTACTATCCGTCATATAATCAATGATTTTCTTTTTTTCTTCTGACTCAATGGAGTGAAGCGGATCTTCGAGTAAAATTAGCTTTGGAGTTCCTATCATCAGTCTTGCGATTTGAATCTTTTGAATCACACTTTGAGGTAATCGTCTTCCACCACTGTCAATGATACTATCTAGATATAGTGCTTGTTGTTGAAGGTAACTATCCAGACTCAATACTTGTAAAATTTCTGATAGCTTTGATTTATCTATTTTGCGTCCTAAAGTGATATTGTCAAGTATTGAACCCTCAAAAAGCTGGTTGGTGTTAAACCCAATAGCAATCGACTCATAGAGTGATTTTCTTTCATAATGTGCAAAAGGGATGTTATTGACAATTAAACTACCACTGTCTAAGGTGTGTATCCCTGCTAGGATTTGTAAAAGGAGAGATTTTCCGCTACCAGTACGGCCTGTCAGTAAAACTTTTTCGTTTGAAGCAATGTCAAATGATAAGTTTGAAAGTAACTTATTTCCTGAATCCAAACTAAATGAAATGGAACGTGCACTTAGCTTTAACCCATTGGCTGAATGTAACGATTGCTTCCCGCTGTCTTCGTCAAGTTTTAGGTCGGTAATATGGCCAATTTTATCTAAGGCAGTAAGTACGTCATAGATAACATCAATGGTGGTGAATAATTTTTCAACAGAGTTGATGGTAAGTAATACAATGATTTCAGCAGCTACAAACTCACCGATATTCATTTGATCCATAAACACCAGACTGCCACCAAGTAACAATAAAGCAGCACCTACAATAAGTTTGAATACAATAAACAGTCTATAATGACCCAATAGCACATTGAAGTGATTATCACGTGCTTGAATGTAATCGCCTACAATGCCGTCAGTTTTTTGTAAATGAAATTTTGATTCACTGTACATTTTGAATGATCTATTGGTTCTTGCTATTTCTTCCAACCAATGGACCAGTTGATATTTGTATTTGCTTTCTTTGATGCTTGTTTTTAGTCCATTAGGGCTGGTGAATTTGATAATGATCCATAAAATAATGGCTAAAGTCACTCCAACTAAAATGAAATAAGGACTGTAAATTGAAAGCAATACTACACCAAATACAATCTGAAATATTGCGAGTGAAAAATCAATCATGATTTTCGGAACACCTTTTTGAATGGTTAGCGTATCAAAAAATCGGTTAACCAATTCGGGAGCATGTGTTTTGTCCAGTTCCACTACATTAATTAGAGGCAGTCTATAGGCAAATTCGAAGGCAGATCGAGCAAAAATGTTCTGTTGGCTTTTTTCCACCACATGCAATTGCATGATTTGTAGCCAGCTACTCACCATGATACCAATCAACACCAGCGCAACTAAAACCAACCAGGTAATTGTAAATTCACCTGCTTGTAGAAAATTGATAATAGCTTGTACTCCCAGAGGTAATGTGAGGTTAATAAAGCCAATCATAACGGCATACAAGTAAATAAGTCTTAATTCAGATTTGTAGATTTTTAGCAGTAACCAGAATCTATTGATGGCTTCCATATATTTTAGAATTACATTTCAACTATTATAACGAACTATTAAAGTCTATTGTTGGAGGAAATTAAAGGATTTAATAAATCAGACAGCTTGATACTAGATGCTCAGGAATTTAGATTTATGAGTTGTAAAGTCTCAATTCATATAATTTGGCAGATTCAAATGTAAACACATCAACTCTTTGTAAAGATTGTGCTTGCGTTACAAATATAAGGAAAAAGAGAATGTGAAAAATTTATGGAATCGACCTTAGTGGTTAATTAATGCAAAAAAAGCACAACTTGTTCAGTTGTGCTTATTTGCGGAGAGAGAGGGATTCAAACCCCCGGTACCTTGCAGTACGGCGGTTTTCAAGACCGCTGCAATCGATCACTCTGCCATCTCTCCAGGGGATCGTCTTTTGTTCAAAGGCGGTGCAAAGATACTGCTTTTTTGGAATTTACCAAATAGTAATAAGTGTTTTTTTGATATACTGTCATCATTTAAGTTAATGACCTATTCCAAAAATGACTATAAATATGTTGAATGTCAGTTAACTACAATTAAACTGTCATTAAATAATCAATTACATTTTTTTCAATTCTTTCTAACACGTTTGAAGCGTCTGCTTTTTCAAAAACTTCACCGGATATATTTTCAAATAGCTCTATGTATCTGTCACTGATGTTTTTAACTATTCTATCACTCATTTCAGGAACTTTCTGCCCTTCTTTCCCTTGAAAACCATGATCCATAAGCCATTCCCGTACAAACTCTTTAGAAAGCTGTTTTTGGTCTTCTCCTTTTTCAAAGCGTTCTTGATAGCCTTCAGCGTA
>CANIXM010000033.1 GCA_947471245.1 Paludibacteraceae bacterium
ATGATAGAAACTTTAAAAAAGCTAATGGGCATTGCACCTAAAGCAGATTTTCATACCTTAGTGGCCGAAGGAGCCGTGATTTTGGATGTACGCACCAAAGGAGAATTTAACGGTGGGCACATCAAGGGTGCCGTAAACATACCGCTCGACCAACTGTCTGGATATTTAAACAAATTTAAAGACAAGAGCAAAACCATAATCACCTGTTGTGCATCGGGCACCAGAAGCAGCATTGCCAAAGGCATTTTACAGTCAAACGGATACACCAACGTGCATAATGGTGGTGGCTGGATGCGACTCAATTCAAAAATTTAAGTAACCGACTTTTCTAACTCATACATTTTAAAAGGATAAACAATGGAAAAAATAATCATAATCGGAGGAGTAGCAGCTGGTGCCACCGCAGCAGCAAAAGTTAGACGACTATCTGCATCGGCAGAAATTACCTTATTGGAAGCTGGTCCTGATATCTCATTTGCCAACTGCGGACTGCCTTACTTCATAGGTGGAGACATTAAAAGCCGTTCAAAGTTGATACTTCAAAGTCCCGAAAGTTTCAATGCCCAATATAACGTAAACGTGAAAATCAACACCTTAGTAACCAAGATTGACCGACAAAACAAAAAGGTACACACCCTGAGCAATGGCATCGAAACCGAATATGAATACACCAAACTGATACTGGCTCAGGGCGGACGACCCATCACACCCGATTTGCCTGGCGCCGATATGGAACATGTGTTCTCATTGTGGACCTTGGCCGACATGGACAAAATAGACCAACACATTAACCAAAACAGTCCACAACATGCCGTGGTAGTGGGTGGTGGATTTATTGGGTTGGAAATGGTAGAAGCACTGGCTAAACGAGGACTCAAGGTGAGCGTGGTAGAACTGGCACCGCACGTAATGTCAATAATGGAAGCCGAGACAGCAGGATTTATTCAAAGAGAAATGTTGGCACACGGGGTGAAAATTTACACCAACAAATCGGTTACAGGCATCAACAAAAATTCTGTATTGCTTAACAATGGCGAATCGCTACCTGCCGACATGGTACTCCTATCAGTAGGCGTACGACCCACACTTCAACTGGCAAAAGAAGCCGGATTGGAGATTGGCGAAGCGGGAGGATTGGCAGTAAATGAATATCTTCAAACCAACGACGCAAACATTTGGGCTGCTGGCGATATGGTGGAAATAACCCACCGAGTGAATGGCAAAAAAGTACGTATTCCACTGGCAGGTCCTGCCAACCGACAAGGCCGTATTGTAGCCGAAAATGCTTTGGGTGGCAAACACACTTATGCTGGTGCAACGGGCACGTCCATCGTTCGGGTATTTGAAGCCGTAGCTGCCACCACAGGACTTTCGCTCAGACAAGCGCTGCAAGCTGGCATGGAAGCCGAGTCGGTGGTAATTCACAAAGAACACCACACCTCTTATTATCCAGGAGCCGAAAACGTAACTGTGCTCTTGGTGTACGACCGTAAATCGGGCATCGTATTGGGTGGACAAACTGCTGGTTACCAAGGTGCCGACAGACGCATTGACGTACTTGCCACAGCCGTGCCCAACCAACTGACCATACACGATTTGGCCGAACTGGACTTGGCTTATTCACCGCCACTCGGTACGCCCAACGATGCTATCAACATGGCTGCTTACACAGCCGAAAACCGACAATCGGGCTATAGCCCATCCATTACTGCTGCCGAGGTAGATGCATTTATTAGTGCAAAGCAACCATTGATTATTGATGTGAGAGATGTTTTTGCATTCCAAAAAAGCCATATCGAAAATGCCATCCACATTCCAGTGGAGCTAATTGCCCAACAGGCAACAAGCATTCCACCTACGTCATCCATTTTGGTGTATTGCGAAACAGGCAAAAAAAGTCATCAGGCACTGCGCACCCTACAAGGAATGGGCTACGGTGATGTTACCAACCTATCTGGAGGACACATCTCACTGCAACGCTATGCCGTATCGGTAGGATTCAACAACTTGAAAATCGATTTATTGCCAATAGATCAAAAAAACGCAACCACTCCCACCGAAACAAAACCAGCAGCGCAGTCCACCGAAACTTTGCAACCAGAAGGACACCTGATTATCGATGTGCGTACACCCGAAGAATTCAGCACTGGAGCCTATCCCAATGCTATCAGCATTCCGCTCGACCAACTGCAACAGCGCCTTGCCGAACTCGGAAATAAAGACAGAGAAATCACAGTCTATTGCGCCTCAGGTGCACGATCGGCTTATGCACAAGGGATGCTTAAACAATTCGGCTTCACAAACGTTAAAAATGGTGGCGGACTTTATGCCATGATGATGCAACTAGAACAACAAATGAAAACAAAACAAGAAGAACCATTAGTCGTGGATGTGCGCACACGCGAAGAATATGCTGGAGGCGCCTATCCTGGAGCCGTAAATATTCCGCTGGATGAACTGCCACAGCGTGTCAACGAACTAGGCAGTGAAAACAGACCCATAACGCTTTACTGCGCCTCCGGTGGACGGTCGGGATATGCACTGCGCATGCTCCAACAGATGGGATTCACCAATGCCGAAAATGCAGGTGGCATCTCACAAATGATGCAACGACTAAGAAAATAAAAAACAACAAAACAGACAACCATGACAAAAAACATCAAAATAATGATTGGATTCATCCTATTGGCAGTGATAGTGACTGTACTAGCAATCACCTTGCGACAAACGAATAAAAAAATTGTGGCTTCGCAAAACGAATATGTCACACAGTTGACTGAGTCAAATTTTCAATCCGAAACCTCACAGGGTATAGTAGTTATTGACTTTTGGGCATCGTGGTGCATGCCCTGCAAAATGATGTCACCCATAGTGGACGAGGTGGCTAAGGAACTACCTGCGGGCTATAAGGTATGCAAACTGGACGTGGATCAAGCGCAAAACATTGCAGCACAATTTCAAATTAGGAGCATTCCCACCATCCTGATACTGAAAGACGGCAAAGAAGTAAACCGGCAACTGGGTGCTACCGACAAAATGAGCCTTAAAAACTTCATCTTGCAAGTGAAATAGAAGAATAACAAATCCAAAACTAATAAAGCCAAACTTCCGCAGAGGAGGTTTGGCTTTATTGATGAATATGGCTAAGTGGTCATTGAAACTTGCTTAGGATAAAAACACTAATAACCCACAACTCCTCAACCTTCAAATACAGTTGTTATACAAATCATTTACTCTTTTTTAATGTAAACAACAACACTCCTACAAGAATCGTAGGTAACCAACAAAAAAATGAGTATTTCCCAATTTCATTTATTATCGGATTAAGTTCTCCTGTGTATGAAAATAGTGAGGCTCCAATAAAAAACATTATCACTCCCAAAACTATTATCACTAGACCAATTATTCTTTGTGTTTTCATATTCATTTTTAAACGTCTAAATTATTTTTCAAATATATCTATAAAAAACCAAAACTGAAGAATAAAAATTTAAAATATCCAACTCACAGACTTAACTGGTTTAAAACCTCGTTAGGACTTGTACGTATGAAGCACTATTCAGCGCAATGCACTACAAAAACAACAATATTGCCAAAAAATGCACTATTAAATGTGCAATTTTTTGGTTTATATTCTCCATTATGAAACCTTGTTACACCTTTTTCAAGTGGCAACAAAATGATTCACAGATGATTATGATAAGCTCAGTAGGCTTATTAAAACTTAACATCCTACTTATCCATCAATTTTTTCTAACAAGGCGAATGAAATCACTTCACCTCCATTTCCGATTCTTGACCTACCCTAGGTAGCAAACGGTTCAAATGGATGACACGGCTGATAAAACAGACATATTAATCCAAAACAGGAGAAAAAACATAACTTTTAGTCATTATACTAATCGAAAAGTCATAACTTTTAGTCATTATACTAATTAAAAAGTCATAACTTTTGGTCATTACGATATTTCACTGTATCTTTGACAAAAAAAAACAATGTTTACTAGAACCATTGAAAATACGATAAAAGAGAAAATACTGACGGGTAAAGCTGTTGTCATAGTCGGAGCCCGACAGGTAGGAAAAACAACCTTGATAAACGAAATTCTCAAGGATAAAGACTATTTGTTTCTCGATGCAGACGACCCAGCAATAAGGAATATCTTACAAAGTCCAACCACGGAGCAGATTCGGTCTATCATAGGTGATTATAAATTCATTTTTCTGGACGAAGCTCAAAGAATACCTGGAATTGGTTTGACTTTAAAAATTATTACAGACCAATTTAAAAGTGTTCAATTATTTGTAAGCGGTTCTTCATCTTTTGACTTAGGAAACGAACTTAACGAGCCTCTGACTGGCAGAAAGTGGGAATACGAATTATTTCCTATTTCGTGGGAAGAATATGAGAACAAAATTGGATTCATAAAATCTGAACAGCAAATCGAAAACAGGCTGTTATATGGATTATATCCTGAAGTAATAAATAATCAAGGAAAAGAAAGAGAAACACTTAAAAACCTTGTAAACAGTTACTTATACCGTGACATACTGGCATTTTCAGACATAAGAAAGCCTGAAGTTCTTGAAAAACTATTGCAAGCACTGGCTTTACAAGTAGGAAGTGAAGTCAATTACAATGAATTATCACAATTGATTGGTATAAATAAAACAACAATTCAAAAGTACATCGAAGTTTTAGAAAAAGGATATGTTGTTTTTAGGCTGCAGAGTTTTAGTCGGAATATTAGAAACGAGATTAAACAGAATAGGAAAATCTATTTTTACGACAATGGCATTCGAAATATGATAATTGGTAATTTCAATCAATTGGACCTAAGAGACGACAAGGGTGCTTTATGGGAGAATTTTTTAGTATCGGAAAGACGGAAACAGAATATATATAAAGACACTTTTGCAAAAATGTATTTTTGGAGGACAAAACAGCAACAAGAAATTGACTTTATAGAAGAAAACAATGGCCAGATTGTGGGATTTGAATTTAAATGGAACAATAAAAAAACACGCTTTCCTCAAAATTTTATAGAAACATACAAAGCTGACGGACAAGTTATAGATAGAAGTAATTTTAGAGAATTCGTAAAAATAAAGTAGCATGCTCTCGCATGAAGCATTCCAGCAAAGAGAGATGCTCAAACTCAAAAATACAGACATCCACCCCAAACAACAACTCACCTAAAAGCCAATTTATGTTTGAGAAAATATAAGATTTTATCAGTTGAAGGAATGCAGTACACGAATTAATCTTACCTTTGCATTTCAAAATTTAAAAACCATTTGTAAGGTTCGAAAAACATGATTAAAGTAACATTCCCCGACGGTTCTGTCCGTGAATTTGCCAAAGGCATCACCGGACTGCAACTTGCTGAAAGTATCAGCTCACGCCTAGCACAAGAGGTGCTAGCCATCACAGTAAACAACGAAATATGGGATTTGACTCGCCCCATCCTCACGGATGCCGCCATCAAGCTCCACAAGTGGGACGACGAAGAGGCTAAACACGCCTTTTGGCACAGCTCAGCCCACTTGATGGCCGAAGCCCTTCAGGAATTGTACCCCGGTATTAAATTCGGTATAGGTCCAGCCATCGAAAACGGTTTCTACTACGATGTGGATCCAGGTGAAACGTCAATAAAAGAGACTGACTTACCAGCCATCGAAGCCAAAATGCAAGAATTGGCAGCACGAAAATCGGAAATTGTCCGCTCAGATATCAGTAAAGCTGATGCATTGACTCGCTTTGGCGCTATCAACGAGGTGTATAAAACCGAAATGATTCAAGACCTTGCCGATGGCACCATCACACTTTACTCGCAAGGCAATTTCACCGACCTTTGTCGTGGACCTCACTTACCTCATACTGGCGAAATCAAGGCCATCAAAGTGCTCAGCGTAGCGGGTGCTTACTGGCGTGGCGACGAAAAACGCAAACAGCTGACTCGTATTTATGGCATCACCTTCCCCAAAAAGAAGATGCTGGACGAATACCTGGTGTTATTGGAAGAAGCCAAGAAACGCGACCACCGTAAAATAGGCAAAGAGCTGGAACTGTTCATGTTCTCCGAAAACGTAGGAAAGGGACTTCCCATGTGGTTGCCTCGTGGTACGGCACTCAGACTGCGTTTGGAAGATTTCTTGAAAAAAATCCAACGTAGGTTTGACTACCAGCAAGTGATGACTCCTCATATCGGAAACAAGCAATTGTACATCACCTCTGGTCACTATGCCAAATACGGCAAGGACTCATTCCAGCCCATCCACACACCAGAGGAAGGCGAAGAATACTTGCTCAAACCAATGAACTGCCCTCACCACTGTGAGATATATAAGTTCAAACCACGTTCGTACAAAGATCTTCCTATACGGTTTGCTGAGTTTGGGACAGTGTATCGCTATGAGCAAAGTGGAGAATTGCACGGATTGACACGCGTGCGCAGCTTCACGCAAGACGACGCACACTTGTTTTGCCGCCCCGACCAGCTGAAAGAAGAATTCGTAAAGGTGATGGACATTATCTTTATCATCTTCAATGCGCTGGAATTCAAAAACTTCGAAGCGCAAATCTCACTTCGCGATCCCAACAACCGCGAGAAATACATCGGCAGTGACGAAAACTGGGACAAAGCCGAACAAGCCATCATCGACGCTTGTAAAGAAACAGGACTTAATGCCAAAGTGGAATATGGTGAGGCTGCATTCTACGGTCCTAAACTCGACTTTATGGTAAAAGACGCCATCGGTCGCCGTTGGCAACTAGGTACCATTCAGGTGGACTACAATCTACCAGAGCGTTTTGAGCTGGAATACACTGGCGAGGACAACCAAAAACACCGCCCAGTGATGATTCACCGCGCGCCATTTGGTTCCATGGAGCGATTTGTAGCCGTACTGATTGAGCACACAGCTGGTAAGTTCCCATTGTGGTTGACTCCAGACCAAGTAGTGATACTCCCTATCAGCGAAAAATTCAACGACTACGCATTCCAGATAGCCAAAGAGATGAACTCCATGGACATCCGCGTAACGGTGGACGACCGCAACGAAAAGATAGGACGTAAGATACGTGACAACGAGTTGAAACGCATCCCATACATGCTTATCGTAGGTGAAAAAGAAGCTGAAAACAGAGAAGTAGCTGTTCGCCGTCAAGGAGAAGGCGACATGGGTACAATGAGCGTTGACGCTTTCGAGAAACTAATCACCGAAGAGGTAGAAAGATTGGTAAATCAATATAGCTAAAAGTTTAGTTTATTGAAAAAATAATGGCAAAGCGCAAATCGAGAATTTTTCGATTTGCGCTTTTTACTTTTGTCACATTTATGGGGTAAATTATTCAATATTTTGTTACAGATATGGGGTAATTTTATAGTATTTTTGTCACATTTACGGGGTAATTTTACATAACATACTGGTTACAATACACTTATAAATAATGAAAAATTCAATTCATAATTATTGGAACAGATATACTTTCCTCTTAAAAATTAGCCAACACAATTAGTTTTTCAAGCATAACTGATAAGAGATATATCCAGAAAACTAGTGAATTTGACAATCTGAGTAAAACTCCTAAATCATATTGTCAATAAATAACCTTAAAAAAAAATCACATAAAGGCTGCTCATAATCTGCAGTCATTTTTTTTGCCATTTTCAAAGATAAGCCACACTATGGCATAAATCAATTTTACCTTTGTATCATATTTAAACAAGAAACCAAGAAAATAAGTTATGGATACAACAATGGACTTAAATAACAGCATTTTTCAAAACATAATTAATATTGGAAAAAAACTTAAAGACAGCAAATTAGAGGATGAACTTCTAATAGAATTAACTCCTGACATTCACAAAGTGGCCCAATACCTTGATACAACCAACAAACAAGCATTAGTATTTATCCTATTATTTAATTTAAATTTCAGTGTAGATAAGTATAAGGGCATTGACTTTACAGATATAGCTCATTATTTAACTATTGATTTAATTGAGTTATTGAATTACCAAAAAGAAGTGGAAGAATTGGTAAGTAGACGTTATCTTGAGAAAGATTATAATCGCCATAATTCAAAAATAACACTTTTGAATTATCATTATTCAATTCCAACTCGGCTGATTGAACCTATTTTAATGAATGAGCCAATATTAGATATACCAATAGAATCTGAATTAGTTATATATGATTTTGTCAGGAAGGTCTCTGAAATAATTGAGGAAAGTGAATCAAATACTGAAGGTGGCGCTTTTTTATTTTCACATATAGAATATCTTGAAAGTAAACACAGAGAATTGAAAATGATTGATAAAATGCGAAATATGGGATTAAATGTAGATGACAGAACTCTTTTCTATAAAATTTGCAATGATTTATTATTTGATGAAGGTCATACTGAGATTAATCGAACATTGAAAGAAATATTTTCAAGTGCAAGTTTAAGGTCGAGGAAGGCTAAGGAAATAATGGATCAGAAACATCGCCTATTTGAATTAGAATTGATCCAGCTAGAAGAGGGTAATTTTTTCTCAGAAGCAGAAATCTCCTTAACTGAAAAGGGAAAAGTTTTTTTTCTAGAAGAAGATGCTGATTTGTTTTTAAGAAATGCAAATGCGAAATCAAAAAATGTTATTCGACCAGAATCTATCACATTCAAACCACTATTTTACGATGAAGTGCTAAACCATCAGTTATCCTTTCTACAAAAAAGCCTAGAAAAAAGTAATTTCGTAAACCTACAAACTCGATTGGAAGAAAAATCTTTAACAAAAGGTGTAGCTGCTATATTTTACGGATCGCCGGGAACAGGTAAAACCGAAACCGTCTATCAGTTGGCAAAACAAACTGGAAGGGCCATCCTGCACGTGGACATCAGTCAGTCGAAATCGATGTGGTTTGGAGAAAGTGAGAAGAAGATCAAGGAGATTTTTACCAATTACAAAAAGCTTTGCAAAACGGAGGAGATGAATCCCATCTTGCTCTTCAACGAGGCGGATGCTATTTTCGGGAAGCGCAAGGACGGCAATACCTCCAATGTGGTACAGACTGAAAATGCGATGCAAAATATCATTTTGGAAGAGATGGAGAAGCTTGACGGCATCCTCATTGCCACCACCAATCTGAACCAAAACCTGGATGCAGCATTCGAGCGCCGATTTTTGTTCAAAGTAGAATTCACCAAACCTACGGCTGAAGCCACTCAAAAAATATGGCAAAGCAAACTTCCCTGGATGAATGATGAAGATGCACTTACACTGGCATCACGTTATTCTTTCTCTGGTGGAGAAATAGACAATGTGGTACGCAAAGCCACTATGGAGGAGGTCTTGAGTGGAAACACAACCAATTTTTCAGACATTGTCAAATTCTCAGAATTCGAAAAATTTTCAAGACAGAACAACGTAAAAATAGGGTTTTGAGTCTGCACAGTGTTTTATTTCTGACATTATCATCAAATTATTTAATCATGAAATATGAAATAAATTTCATATTATTGAATACAACTCACCTATGTCGAGTTTTGACACATCTAACATATAAATTTGCAAATAAAGTTCAATGGGAGTGCCGAAACCCAAAAAAGTAGGCAAACTTAAAAAACAAAAAACATGAAATCAAAAGGAACAGTTTATCTATTATGGTGCATTAGTATTTTTGGATGGTTGGGACTACAACACTTTTATCTTGGAAAACCATTCAAGGGGTTAGTTTGGATATTGACAGGTGGAATCTTTGGGATTGGATCATTCATTGATTTATTCACTTTAGGAAGTGCAGTTGATAATTACAATACGAACATTGAACTAAAAACTATTAGAACGGCAACTTTAAATAATTCATCAACCCAAGTGAACAATTGAGTTTAGGAACAAATTTTAAAAAGACATGAAACGAACACGACAAATAAACTTTAACAGCAAGGAAATGTTTATGTGCGAGTTCCATCTGACAAATTAAAAACAATTATAAACAGATGAATATGAACAAGAATAGTATTTACCCGAACACAGAGACCATTGAATATGAAAGAGGTTACTTCGGAATTGGCATTGAGAATGTCAAATCAACAAAAAACCTTGGGACGGTATGGCGATCAGCTCAAATCATGGGTGCCGATTTCATGTTCGTAATTGGCGAACGTTACGAACACATGAAAACTGACACCATGAAAACTTGGAAGCACATCCCACTCTTCTATTTCAAAACGATTGAACAATTTTTAGAATCACTTCCAAAGGATAGTCAACTGATTGGTATTGAATTAGATGAACGGAGCACACCTATTATAAATTTTAGTCATCCAGAGCGAGCTGTCTATTTATTAGGTGCAGAGGACAAGGGCTTATCAGAAATCGCTCTTAAAAACTGCCATACTGTGATTCAATTACCTGGCACATTCTCCTTAAATGTTTCAGCCGCAGCCTCTATTGTATTATACGATAGATGTG
>CANIXM010000034.1 GCA_947471245.1 Paludibacteraceae bacterium
ACACTGCCCCCAAACAACGAAATATACTCAACTCAAATTCTTGTATTCGCAACTCAGTTGTGCATATATCCGCCAGATCTATAAACGTGCTTTTTTTCGGTTATTAAGCATTGTATTTCAGTTTATAAATATAAATTATCCAACGGATTTTTGATTTTGATAAATCATTTGGTGAAGTTACCAATGCTCCCCACAAATATACAAAAGTTTTGCATACAAATAAAAAAGCCGATAGACCATGGTCCATCGGCGAAAAGGATACTTCTCTTCTCTTCGTTGCTAAAGAGTGAGAGGCAGATAATTTCAATTTTTCAATTTGTTTTATTGTTTTGTCAATACCATATCCAGCAATGTCATAGCAGCCATGGCTTCTACGATGGGGACAGCGCGTGGCAATACGCATGGGTCATGGCGTCCGTGAGCTTCGAGTGACACTTCGTTGGTGTGGATGTCCACCGTTTCTTGCTTGATGGAGATAGTTGCTACTGGTTTGAATAGCACTCGGAAGTAGATGTCTTGCCCATTGCTTATTCCACCTTGTATGCCTCCCGAATTGTTGGTTTTTGTGCCTATTTTTTCACCATCTTTGACAAACGCATCATTCATCTCCGAACCTTTGAGGCTCACGCCATCAAATCCCTTTCCGTAATCAAAACCATGTGTGGCATTGATGCTCATCATGGCTTGTGCCATGCGTGCTTGTAGTTTGTCGAATATCGGTTCGCCGATACCCACTGGTACGCCTTTGATGACGCAAGATACGATGCCGCCGATCGAGTCACCTTCTGTTTTGAGTTGATGGATATAGGCTATCATTTTTTCAGCCGTGTCTTGCTCCGGACAGCGCACTATGTTGCTTTCGATTTGGGTTAAATCCACACTGTCTATTCCACCCTTCATGGCTATGTGTCCCACTTGTGAAGTGAAAGCATTGATTTCGATACCATGATTGCGCAATGTCAATTTTGCCACCGCACCCGCCACTACTCTGGACGCAGTCTCACGAGCCGAACTGCGACCACCACCACGGTGATCACGGATGCCATATTTTTGCTGGTAGGTAAAGTCGGCATGCGAAGGACGAAACACTTCTTTCAAGTGGTCGTAATCATTGCTTTTTTGATTTTCATTCCAGATGATAAATGCAATGGGAGTTCCCGTAGATTTGCCTTCGAAGATACCCGATAGGAATTCGACTTGGTCAGCTTCCTTGCGGGGAGTAGCTATGGATGATTGTCCGGGACGACGACGATTCAATTCCTGTTGAACAAAACTTTCGTCTATTTCTATGCCTGCTGGGCATCCATCTATGATTCCGCCTATGCCACGTCCGTGTGATTCTCCAAAAGACGTGAATGTGAATAATTTACCTATCGTATTTGACATGAGTGTTGATTACAAGCAGCCCCCTAAATCCTCCGCCAGCTGGCGGATACTTTTTGAGGTCTGCGTATGAATATTTTAGTGAGAAATTATAGAAATAAAAACCTATGTTGCAAGTTGTTAGTTTTTTTTAGTTGCTAATAACTAGTGTTTTATAAGTTTTAGTTGCAAAGTTACTACAAAAAATGAAATAATAAAACAGGACACCAGTTGACAAAAAGTCTTTAGGTGTCCTGAAATTATTAATTATTAATTATCAATTATTAATTGATCAATCAATGGCATCCACATCCGCTTCCGCATCCACCGCCAGCACTGGCTTCGTCGCCGCAACTTCCGTCGCCACATCCGCCATCACCACAGCTTCCGCCTCCGCTTCCACATCCACATCCGCTTCCACATCCACCACCACCTAGTAGTGATGCAAGTTCTTGTTCAGTGGCTTCGCGCACTTCCAATACTTTACCTTTGAAATGAAGTGTCTCGCCTGCCAATGGGTGATTCAAATCTACTTTCACGTGAGTGTCACTAACTTCTACCACTTGAGCATTGATACGGTTACCTTCGTTGTCCATAAGTGGTACCACGTTACCTTCAAACACCACTTCTGTGTCTAACGCACCATCCACTTCAAAAATATTGCGGTCAAGGTCAAGTACGCTTGCATCGTCATATTCGCCGTAAGCATCTTCGGTGTTTATGGTAAAATCAAATGACTGACCTTCTTCAAGACCATACATATTTTCTTCAAATTTCGGAAGCATCATTCCTAGTCCAAAGATAAAAGTTAATGGTTGCTCGGGAGTGGCTTTTTCCATAAGTTCCAATTCTCCCTCAGTTTCTCCATCTACGAATAGTTCGTATTCGGCAGAAACAAAATTGTTTGCTGTAATTTTCATGTTGTCTATTGTTTTTGTGAATTATTTTTGTTTTTCTTGTTTTCTAAGGATGTTTTTTGCCTGTTTGTCGGGCTTCTACGCTGGATTGGTTTTATTGGCAAACTTACAATTAATAATTTAATCTGTGATTATTATCACTGCAAATAAATACGTTCTGATTACTTGACATAAATAACTCAATACCACGTAGTATTGTTCGCACCAGGTAGTCCCTTTTTGTCATATTTTAAGTCTTGAAGCATGGCAGCATCTACAGCCAATTTGAAAGAGTATGATTTTGATGGTCCAAACGGAACAGCTACAGCACTCATTGTCCAACAATGTAGTTTTCTGGTAATGTTTAAGCTGGCGTAAGCCAACTGTTTCATTTTAAAGTCGTAAGATGTGGATGTGCTAAATCGCCAGTTGGGTGTCAATGAAATATTGCCAGAAAGACTCAATCCATGAGTGATTACCATGTCATACTCCATTTTTGATTTGTTGAATTTATCCATGCCATAGCGAACGTTGTAGTTGGCGCTAATGCTCCAAGGGATGGTTACTTTCCTATAACCATCAGCGTCATTCTCGCCCGTTGATTTTGGTTCTTCCTTTTTAGTAGTAGGCAGATTAGGGTCTTGAAGTGAATTGTTTGCGTTATTTGCACTATTTGGGTCGGTTGTGCTAGTTGCGTTAGCCTCCGTTTTTTTCTTTTTAGCTTTGAATGTCTCGTTGCTCAGCGTGTAGCTAAATGCAGTACTGGTACCTTCAAACACTGGAAATTGTCCATAGTCCCACCTAAGTTTGTTTATCGTCATTGGATTTCCAACTTTATCCAATGCGTAAAAATAAGGGTTGAATGTTCCACCAAGCGCTAGATTGTAGCTTTTGCCGATTTTGATACGAATGCTGGCATTGAATTTTTGCCAGTTCAAAGTGTCAACAGCCATGTTGTATCCCCCGCTGATAGTAAAATTGTCAATCAGACTAATCTTATTATATGGGTTTAGACCTGTAGTGTCTTTGTCATTTCTCACTTTCATTTCCACGTTGTTGATAAGCGAAAAACCGACATTGCCTGCTTTTCCTGCTCCTGGACCTCCGTAAAGAAACATCCCGTCACCATAATGAGAATACCTTACCCTGTCCAAGTATGCGCCAGTGGCTGAATATCGGTCGTAAGAATCATAAAATCCATATACTGGGTCCGAAAAATCGGGGTGATAACTCAGATTGATGCTCGGTGTCATCATGTGGCGAATCCTATCAACCTTGTCGCCAAATAATTTTCGTGAAGGGATGTAAAATCCATACAACTTGGTGGTAAGACCGATACTCATGTTGTAGTCCCACGCATTGCTAAATTTGTTGTTTATTGCCGTGATTACTTCTTTGTTTGCCTTGCTGTCCCAACCTTTATCAACGGTTTTGAGGTACATTCTATCTGTGAAATTGGCGGAGGCTGTCAGATTGAAATATTTAAACACCGAATAAGTTGCAGTAATGGGTATGCTGTGATTCATTCCATTGCTCCAGTCGGTAGCCAACTTAGAAGTTAGAATTTTGTATTCTTTGGTGTTGATACTGTTGGCTAATGTACCTGTGTAGGAAACACTTATCTTCTCGTACCAGCGTTCTTTTCCTGAGGCATCTTTCCGTTTCAAGGGGTATATTCTGCTCATGACCAGATTAATGTTTGGTAGCGAAACATTGATGGAAGAGTCTTGAGTGCGTTGATTGAGCAAGAAACTGCTTGTGATACTAAAAGGACTTTCTGGGAATCGTTGCGAATAGGTGATACTGGACGATTTTATGTTTTGAGAATTTTGAGCCATGTTGTAAATGCTGTTGATGTTGCTGCGATAGTAGCCACTGGTGGAGAAATTGACACTGGCCGATAAGTTGGAAAATGGATTAGCTTTCGTGTCTTGTGAGTGTGTCCACCTAATGCTAGTGTTGGTTGCTTTACTGTAGCTGTCAGTATTTATCTCGCCCGTAATATCCTCGCGGTAGCTGAAACCCAGATTACCTCTGTACTTGTATTTTTTAACATACTGTGATGCTGTGTTTAAAGCATATGTCCCTTTGGTGTAAATTTCTGTTTTGAGTTCCAAATCCACGTAGTCATTAATGGCAAAATAATAGCCACCATTGGTAAATCCGAATCCACGTGTCAAATCATCGGTGTAGGTGGGCATCAGTACTCCCGACGAATATTTATCCGTAAATGGGAAAAACCCGAAAGGAATAATAAGTGGCAATGGTACATCGGCCACCACCAAGTGAGCAGGCCCAGTCACAATGTATTTACCAGGCTTTACTTTAGCTCGCGAAAGGCTCAGATAAAAATCGGGGTGTTCTGTGTGGTCACAGGTGGTATATTTTGCATCAGCCACACACAAGAAATCCTCAGTGCTTTTCTTAGTTCTATCACTGATAATGTAGCCTTCGCCTTGTTTGGTAACGGCTTGGCGAATATAACCTTTCTTTGTTTTAAGGTTGTATGTCAGGTTTTTGGATTTGTAATCAGTAGTGCCCTCCTTGAATATCGGATCACCCACGGTATTGCCGATACTATCTTTAGTGCCTTGAGCATAGATGGTGCTACTATCCATCTTTATTCGAATGTAATCGGCTTTTAAATTGATATTCTTATAAGTAATGTCACCATTGCCATGAAGAAACCCGGTGCCATCGCCTAGAAATACAATGGAGTCTTGTGCTGAATATTCGATTTTTGCATCGATGGCCTCTGGTTTTTTTGTCTTTGGTGTTTGTGTTTTGTTGGTTGACGGCTCCTGAATATTGGTTGTAGAGTCCAATGAAATACTGTCTTCAATGGCGGGTTTAATGAGTGCTGAGTCTTGACCATAGCCCCATAATGGAATGGTTATGAGAAAAAATAACAGAATATTTACACGTGATTTGCTGATATTTAATAGTTTACAGACAAGCATCCAGGTGTGTTGATGGGTTTTTAATTAGGTCGCAAATTTAGTCAAAAAATAGCAGTCAATTTTACATCTACTTCCATTTTTATGATTAATTTAAAAATTTACTCTATATTTTACTATGTCAAACGGGATAAAAGCATTACTTTTGCACCAAAAATAATACGGGTATTTACACCCAATTCAATGTAAATAAACCTATTATATATGAATTTTTATTCAACATTTTATGTGCGTTTAAGTTTGTTGTAGCTTCAGCCACAAGCTATTCTTTTATTAAGAATGAAATTGACCCCTAGATTTTTACTATTTCTTCGATTTGCCTTTGTAATGCTCACATTGAGTGTTGCGAATGCAGGCATGGCACAGGATGCAAGATTTGTAATCGTTATTGATGCTGGACATGGAGGTCATGACCCTGGCGCTGTAGGTGATATTTCCAGAGAAAAGGACATTAACTTATCCATCTCGCTTGAATTAGGAAATATCATCGAACAAAACTTCAAAGATGTAAAAGTCGTTTTTACCCGCAAAACAGATGAATATCTCACCCTTCAAGAACGTGCAGATATTGTAAACAACAATCATGCCGACCTTTTTATTTGCATCCATACCAACTCCACAAAAGGCACATCTGCTTTTGGAGCAGAATCCTTTACACTCGGACTTGCCAAATCCAAAGCCAATCTTGATGTAGCCATGCGTGAAAACTCGGTGATTCTCCTTGAAGATAATTACAAAACAAAATACAGAGGTTTTGACCCAGCCTCTGTGGATTCATACATCATGTTCGAATTCATGCAGGATAAGTACATCGACAAAAGTGTTGAAATAGCATCATCCATCCAAAAACAATTTGCCGATTATTGTCATCGTTCCGACAGGGGTGTACGTCAAGCTGGTTTTTGGGTCTTACACCGTTCGGCTTGTCCGAGTGTGTTGGTAGAAGTCGGATTCATTTCCAATCCCTCGGAGGAAAGATATTTGAACTCATCACAAGGCAAGCATGACATGGCAACTGCTATTTTCAATGCCGTAGTTCTTTACAAAAGAGACCACGACAGACGGTCGGGTAAACGACCAAGTGCCGTGACACCAAAGCAGACATCAGCAACAAAACAAACAACAGAAGCTCCCCAGCCATTAGCCGCAGATGCAAAGCCCAATGAGACCACAGACAATAACACCTCTAAATCCCCAACGCCCAATCAAACTGCAGTTCCTATAACAACAGCTCCTGTTAAAGTTGAGGCATCCAATGGAAATACTGGTACGAAAATTGTAGACACCACAAAAGTGAAACCATCTACATCAACTACAAAAGTTGTTAATGCGAAGTCCGACTCTAAAGTGTCAAAATCACAGCAGAGTCAAAACACCAATAACGCATTGTCCAACGTCGTTAAAGAAGTGAGTGAAAGCACCAAACTCGTGCCTAGACCAATAGAAAATGCATCAACTAAAATAGACAAGCCTAGCAATAAAACAAATTTGGCCTATTTGCCCAATGGGAAAGAAGGTGCCACCAGACCAGCTAACCAAGTCTCAAAATCCAAAACAAATGTGGTAGTCAATAAATCACGTATAAATGAGGTACGACCCGACAATGATGAACAAACCACCAAAAATGATACTGTCAAAGAAAGTGTTAAAGAGCAAACAACGATAAAACAAAATGACAATCGTCCCGTTGGTAATGAGTCTGACCATCAAATGCCTATTTTTAAAGTTCAGATTATGGCTTCTAATAAAGCTTTGAAATTAACTTCTTCCGAATTAAAAGGTCAGAAGGGTATTGAGGAATTCGAAGAAAGTGGATGGCATAAATATACAGTAGGCGCCGAAAAAGATCATGCCAAGATCATCAAGGTGAAGAATTCGTTGACTGATAAATTTCCAAAAGCTTTCGTAATAGCTTTCTACAAAGGAAAAAAGATATCTGAAGCGGAAGCATTAAAGATTCGCAAGTAACTAGGTTAATCCACAAAATTGGAGTTGTCACTTCTTTAGTTCAGACTAGCCAATCGACAATTTAAATAACAAGTCCAAGCCAATACAAAACTTGGAAAATAAAACTAAATTCTAAAATAAAACGCGTCTCTCTGTTCCCCGCCAGCTGGCGGACAGGGGGCTTAATTATAAAAAGATGAACAAATTTTTCAGTAGAGAAGTAAGAGTTGGTATTATGGCCATTGCAGCCATGTTTTTACTGTACTTGGGATTGCATTTTCTCAAAGGTATCGATGTGTTTTCATCCGTCAATTCCTATTATGCCAGGTATGAGAATTTGGGAGGTTTAGTGCCTTCTTCACCCGTTTATATCAAAGGCTTTAAAGTCGGCCAGGTGGAATCGGTTGTGTATGATTTTACCAAGCAACGTCCATTTGTGATAAAAATATCGGTTGCCAAAGACATCCATCTACCCAAAGACACCAAAGTAGAACTGTATGATGATGGTTTGATGGGTGGAAAAGCCATTCAACTTGTCTTTGCTCCCATAAAAAACAACGATTTTTTTGCTTATAATGACACCTTAGCTTCTCAAGTGGCCATAGGACTCATGGCAACGATGAGTGAAAAACTATTACCCAAAATAGAATCAATAGCCACACAGACGGATTCATTAATACGTGCAGTACGCAAAATTGCGGAAAACAAAAGCATTGACAAGAGCCTTAATGCCTTTGAGCAAACCTCCACCGACCTTGCAGCTACCTCTTCCAAATTAAAGTCTATTATGAATACCGATGTTGCAAAGGCTATGGGAGATGTAAATGTGTTAACAACTGACTTGAAACAGGTGACTGGCAATCTTAAAAAAGTAGACTTTAACAATACCTTTGTGAGTTTAAATCATAGCATGGAAAATTTGAATAAGTTTTCAGAAAAATTGAATAGCAACGATGGGACGTTGGGACTACTTTTGACAAATAAAGACCTATATCAAAACTTAAACAAAACAGTTACTAGTGCAGATAACCTATTGATGGATATAAAGTTGAACCCAAAGCGTTATGTTAATGTTTCTGTCTTTGGAAAAGGTGAAAAGAAATGATGTTATTTTGAGTTGTTCTAAATAGTATTAGTTGTGTGAAATATTTTTATGCCATAGCTAGAAAGCCGAAACTACTTGTTAATAAGAGTTTCGGCTTTCTAATTTTATATCTTTGTAATAATAATGACATATTGTCAAATCCTTTAAAATCAACCCTCTCAGCAGGTGCTTTTATTTAAGTGCTTGTATTCAAAGGCTTTGGATTACTTGTTTGATAACTAGTATATTACATAAGTGTTAAAAACCCATTACAGAATAATTATTTGGATATTTCAAAATTGTTTCTGAAATTTGTATCCAACAAAGTATCCAAATATCAAGATGTCTTTTTTTATCTAATTCTTTAGCCTTAATCACTAGTAATAGCTTCACTTTCAATATAACCAATGAATACACTGCACGAACAATTGTGGAATAAATGTTTAAATGTCATCAAGGATAACATCTCAGATGTGTCATTTAATACTTGGTTTTCACCAATCGTACCGCTGAAGTATGAAAACAATATATTTGTTTTACAAGTACCAAGTCAGTTTTTTGTTGAGTACATTGAAGAAAAATTCATTGATTTATTACGTGTAACTTTGTATCGCGAGGTTGGAGTAGGAACCAGATTGGAATATCGTGTGCTTATAGATAAAGCAAGCGGTGCAGGTCCACAAATACCAAGTACGAGTAACAACTCTGTAGTAAAACCAAATGCAGCGGTAGGAGCTTATACCAGTCCTTACACCAAGCCACAGCTTCCTGAGATAGATCCTCAGTTGAACTCTTCATTGAATTTCAATGCGCTCGTAGAAGGAGTTAGCAATAAATTAGCACGTTCAGCAGGATTGAGCATTAGTCAAGATCCGGGTAAGAGCACTTTCAATCCGTTTTTTGTATATGGTCAGTCGGGTGTGGGCAAAACACACTTAGCCAATGCAATCGGGATTATGGCCAAACAGTTATACCCCGAAAAGCGTGTGTTGTATGTCACTGCCAATACATTTCAAACTCAATATACCGATTCAGTCCGTACCAACTCACAGAATGATTTTCTGAATTTCTATCAAACCATCGATGTGCTGATTGTAGATGATATTCAAGAATTGGCTGGTAAAACGGGTACCCAGAATACGTTTTTCCATATTTTCAACCACTTGCATCAGTCTGGAAAGCAGTTGATTTTGACATCAGATCGCTCACCAGTGGTAATGGCAGGCCTCGAACAACGATTGTTGACTCGTTTCAAGTGGGGTTTGTCCGCAGAAATTGAAAAGCCAAACTTTGAGTTGCGCAAAGCCATCTTGAAAAGCAAGATATATCGTGATGGTCTTGAAATCCCAGAGGATGTGGTCAATTTTATTGCCGAGCATGTGGTAGACAATGTGCGTGACTTAGAAGGTGTGTTGGTGTCGCTATTAGCACATTCTACACTTGCAGATATTCAGATTGATGTGGAGCTGGCAGAAAAGGTGATTAGCCGTATTGTCAGTATCACAAAAAGAGTAAATACTGTGGAGAAAATTCGTGACGTAGTTTGCGAATACTACAACCTGTCAGTAGATGCTATTTCCACTAAAAGTCGTAAGCGTGAAGTGGTGCAAGCCCGTCAAATAGCAATGTATCTCTCCAAGCAATTAACAAAAAACTCATTGGCTTCTATCGGTTTTGCCATCGGTCAGCGTGATCATGCCACTGTATTACATGCTTGTAAAATTGTAAATGATCAGATGGATATCGATAAAAATTTCAGGAATAGTGTAAAAGAAATAGAAGAGCTACTAAAAAAACAATAAATACCCTCTAGATAGCCTAAGCCACTTGAAATAGTGGCTTTTTTTATGCAATAACTTTTGAGAATATTCGATGTAGAATAATTTTTTTTTGTATTTTTACATTCAAATAAAAATTGATGAGCATGGTATTTAAATTCACCTTACTATCCGACGAGGTAGATGAT
>CANIXM010000035.1 GCA_947471245.1 Paludibacteraceae bacterium
ATGAGTGTGATAAAAATGGAAATTGGATTCAAAGTTATTCTATAACTTTATTTTGGAGATATAAACGACATATAAGAGTAATTGAATATTATTAACAGGGCAAGATGTCAACTTGGCGCAATCTCTCGACGGTTAGTTAGAAGCTATAAGAACCTGCGATAAATATAAAACAGTATTTATAAATCCAAATGGAAAGTACAATAAGAAGAATAAACGAAAATGACTTAAATGATGTTGCTAATCTTTATAGTCTATTCTGGAATGAAAAAATGAATCTTTCTAGAATGAGAGAAAAATTTACAGAGATTTCCACGAATTCTAATTATATAATTCTAGTTGCAGAAACTGACGGAAAAGTTGTAGGAACAATACAAGGAATTATATGTGAAGAGCTTTATGGAGACTGCTTTCCTTTTCTAGTAATGGAAAACTTTGTGGTTGAAGAAAATTCTCGAGGAAAAGGTATAGGCAGAAAACTATTAACAGAACTAGAAATGTTCGGAAAAGAAAGGAGTTGTACACAGGTTCTTTTTATTACGGAGACAGACAGAATAGACACTATTAAGTTTTATGAGAAATTAGGATTTAGTTCTATCTCACATAAGGGATTTAAAAAATCACTAAAATAAAGTCGCTATCAACTCCCCTACCCAATGCGGGTTTCGGGAGTAATGGAAGATCTATAAATCTCATTTTCCACAATAAATTCCCACACTTCAGGATGCAACCATTGGCTTGCATCCTTTTTTTGTAGAATAAGATTGCGTATTTCAGTTGAAGAAATATTATAGTGCGGACTTGGGAGAAGTTGCATGCGTGGAAATTTGCCAATCACTGTCGAAGCATCTGAACCTTGGCGTGGATAGACGAGTAAGGAGTAATTTTCCAGAATTTCTGTGTAGTTTTTCCATTGCTCTATGGCCAAAGCATTGTCGCTACCCATTATCAATGAAAACTCGTAATCAGGGTTTTCGGTTGTAAGTACCTTCAATGTATCAACCGTGTAGGACGGAATCGGTAATACGAATTCGACATCGGAGGCTTTGAGATTTGATTTACCACCAATGGCTAACATCAACATATCCAGTCGGATATACTCATCTAGCTGTTCGGATGGATTTTTAAATGGATTGCAGGGTGAGACCACAAACCAAACTTCGTCTACCAATTTTTGTTCGACAACATACTCCGCCAACTGTATATGACCAATGTGGACAGGATTAAATGAACCAAAGTACAGTCCTACGTGCTTTTTTGATTGTTTGGTCATGACTTTATCTATTTTTCAAGAAAAGCGCTTATTGCTTTTTCGGCATCTTTTTTGGCTTGTTCCAAATCATCATTCACCACCACTACGTCGAATTGCGGAGCAAAAGTCAACTCATACTCAGCTTTTCCGACACGCTTGGCTATCATCTCGTCGGAATCTGTGTGTCTATTGATGAGTCGCTGGCGAAGCACATCTACGCTGGGTGGGGCAATAAACATGGAGAAAGCACGGTCACCAAACTGTTTTTTGATGTTCACCCCTCCCACTACATCCACGTCAAATACGATGTTCTTACCCTTACTGGTAATGCGTTCCACCTCACTTCTAAGCGTGCCATAAAAGCAATTGGGATATACTTCTTCATGCTCAAGAAACTCATCATTGGCTATTTTTGTCCTGAACTCTTCTGGGGTAAGATAGTAGTAATCTACACCATGTTGCTCATTCCCACGAGGTGCTCTGCTGGTAGCTGATACGGAAAACTCCATGTCAAATCCACAAGTCAACAGATGGTGAATCAACGTACTTTTACCTGCACCGGATGGTGCAGAGAATATTATTAGCTTGCCTGTCATCAGTGAATTTTTAGTTTAATTGGTTCTATAACGAATTAGGTGAGTGAAACCAAAGAATGAAATTATAACCACAAAAGGTCACAAAATTTAATTGAAAAAATTGAAAATTGAAAATTGAAGAGACGTTGCATTCGGTGTCAGATAAAGCATTTTTTGAACACGAAGACACAAAGTCACAAAGTCGCTAAGAAAAACTAAAAGTTTTTCACTTTGCGTTCTTCAGTTATTAATTTACCGATTTATCCATTCATCTACAGCACATTAAGTACTTGTTCTTTGATCTGCTCTAGGTCATCTTTCATCAAAACGACTATCTTTTGCATTTCACTATTGTTTGATTTTGAACCGAGCGTGTTGATTTCTCGTCCCATTTCTTGAGCTATAAACCCTAATTTCTTGCCTGGAGCATTCTCATTTTTCATGGTTTCCAGAAAATAGTCTAAATGATTGGTCAATCGGACTTTTTCTTCGTTAACATCCAGCTTTTCAATGTAATAGATCAACTCTTGCTCCAAACGATTTTTGTCGTAGTCTATTTTATCTGACAATGCTTTCAGGTTTTCTTCGAGTCGAGCTTTAATTTTTTCAACACGTTCTGTTTCAAATGGTTCAATGTCTTTGAGTAACTGACGGATATGTTCTATTTTTGACTCAAATACCTGCGCTAATGAAGCACCTTCTTGAGTGCGAAATGACTTAAACTCATCAATGGCAACCTGAATAGTTTTCTTTATCTCAATCCACTCATTTTCATCCAGTTCTACAGTTTCAGTCTTCATGGTATCGGGTAGTCTAAGTAGCACTTCAAACCAATTGGAAGGTACTGATATGCCCAAATTGTCAGCCATTGATTTGATTTGCAGATAATAAGCCTCTACGATGCCTTGATTAATCTGAGTAACAGATTCTTTGGTGGAACTATCTACATACAATGAAAAATCCACTTTTCCACGATCCAATTTCTGCGAAAGCTCATTTCTTATCTCGATATCCTTTTCGCGATATAGCCCTGAAATACGAGTAGAAAGATCCAACTGTTTACTGTTAAGTGACTTAAGTTCCACCACTATCTTCTTGTTACCGTATTCACAAGTGGCTTTACCAAAGCCTGTCATCGATTGTATCATTTTGTCTGTTTTAATGGATGTAAATTCACTGCAAAAATAGCAATTTTATTGGCTATGTAAGCTTTTAGATAGGTATTCTTTGAAAACACAATAGAACATACAGGTAAACACATATTCCAGTTTGAAAACCTAAACGCTAAGACACTAAGTCTGATTTATCACTTTTAAATACGAAAAATTTAAGTAAGCAACGAGAAAAACCAGAATTTTTCTTAGCTACTTTGTGACTTCGTGTCTTCGTGTTCAAAAAATGCTTAATTCATTTTAACCATTTTCAACAAAATTAGTCAACAAAAAATTCTATTTTTGTACTAATAATCAAAAAACACATTCAAAAATAATACTTATGGGAAAAACTAAAAAATTTCTTCTTCAAGAATCCGAACTACCTACTCAGTGGTACAATATTGTAGCCGATATGACCACCAAACCGATGCCAATGTTGCATCCTGGCACTAAACAACCTATTAAAGAAGAAGACCTTTATCCATTATTTGCTAAGGAGTTAGCGCACCAAGAGTTAAACCAAACAGAATCATGGATAGAAATTCCCGATGAAGTACGTGAGAAATTAAAGATATACCGCCCTACTCCACTTGTACGTGCTTACAATCTTGAAAAAGCACTTGATACACCTGCACATATTTATTTCAAAAACGAAAGTGTGAGTCCTGTAGGTTCTCATAAATTAAATTCGGCTTTGGCTCAAGCTTATTACTGTAAAGCAGAAGGAGTTACCAATATCACTACCGAAACTGGTGCTGGTCAATGGGGTACTGCACTCTCATTTGCAGCTAAGACTTTTGGGTTAGAACTAGCAGTGTACATGGTGAAGGTAAGCTATGAGCAAAAACCGTATCGTCGTTCTTTGATGCAAACATGGGGAGCTCAAGTGATACCATCTCCTAGCATGTCCACACAGGCTGGTCGTAAAATATTGACAGAACATCCTAATTATCAAGGTAGTTTGGGTACTGCTATATCAGAAGCCATCGAGCTTGCCATGCAAACTCCCAACTGCAAGTACACCCTAGGAAGTGTGTTGAATCACGTGTCTTTGCACCAAACCATCATCGGTCTGGAGGCTGAAAAGCAAATGGAAATGGCTGGCGAATATCCTGATGTGGTGATTGGCTGTTTTGGTGGTGGATCTAATTTCTCAGGAATAGCATTCCCATTCATGCGCCACAACATTAAAGAAGGAAAAACCACTCGTTTTATTGCCGCAGAACCAGCTTCTTGCCCTAAACTAACACGTGGAGTATTCCAGTACGATTTCGGCGATGAGGCTGGATATACTCCGCTTTTGCCTATGTACACCCTTGGTCACAACTTTGCTCCAGCTCACATCCACGCTGGCGGACTTCGATATCATGGTGCAGGCACCATTGTTAGTCAATTAATGAAAGATAAGCTAATGGAATCTGCTGACATTGAACAATTGGACTCATTCAAAGCCGGTGTTCTTTTTGCTCAAACAGAAGGCATAGTACCCGCTCCAGAATCAGCACATGCCATAGCTGCTGCCATCAACGAAGCGCTTAAAGCCAAAGAGGAAGGAAAGACCAAAACCATCTTGTTCAATCTTTCGGGACATGGATTGGTAGACATGGCTGCTTATGATCAATACCTGGCAGGTGATTTGGTTAATTACTCACTATCCAAAGAAGAGATAGATGGAAATGTGGAAAAATTGGAGAAACTAATCTAAACTTTTTCATCAACAATATTCATACAATGGGGATTAGAAAACGAATAAGTTTTGTTCCCCATTGTGTTTATTAGTATTCTAGACTTTTTTCTTATCAGAAGTGAGTATCAATCTTAAAGAAGTGTCCTTGGTGATATAACTCCACGCCCAGTTAAAAAACACGATAAGCTTGTTTCTCACACTTAGTATCAACATCAGGTGCAGTAACATCCACACATACCAAGCCACTATGCCATGAAATTTCACAAATGGCAAATCAACCACAGCTTTGTGTTTGCCGATAGTTGCCATCAAGCCCAAATCATAATACTCATATTCACGTATGGATTTTCGATTCATAGACCTTATGATATTATTTCCTAAATTTTTAGCTTGATTAATGGCCACATTGGCCACTTGTGGGTGTCCGTTCGGATAAAGGGATGTTTCCATGTAAGCAATATCTCCTAAAGCATAGATATTTGAAAAGTCACGCAACCTATTGTATCTGTCTACAATGTATCTATTTCTATTAATGCATTTATTATCAATGCCTTGAATAATATTTCCAGTAACACCAGCGGCCCAAATTAAATTTTTGGTTGGTATGGTGGTTCCATCATTCAAAGTAGCAATACTACCATCATAACTAGTAATAAATTTCTCGGTTCTCAGCTCAACACCAAGTTCTAAGAGATACCTACTTGCTGCAGTTTTAGCTTCAACACTCATATTATTTAAAGGCGATTTACTGCCCTCCAATAAAATGATTTTCAGATTTTTAAAGTCAATATTGGGGTAATCCTTGGGCAAAATATTGTTTTTTAACTCTGCAAATGCACCAGATAACTCTACACCAGTAGGACCTGCACCAACAATAACAATATTGTTTAGCGCTTCTTTTTCTTCATCTGAGGCAAAAGTCTCTTTTTCAAAACTTAGTAAAATTCGGTTGCGAATTTTGATGGCCTCCAAAGTTGTTTTCATGGATAGCGCATTTTTGCTCATTTCTACATTTCCAAAGAAATTGGTTGTACAACCAGAGGCTATCACTAAATGATCATACGAAATTTTACCATAAGTGGTAAGCAACTGATTATCTTCAGGATAAATACCCAAAACCTCAGTCATCTGAAAATCAACATTGGGGTATTTTTGAAAAATCTTTCTGAATGGGAAGGAAATACTTGCCGGTTCGAGACGGGCACTTGCCACTTGATAAAGTAAAGGTTGAAATTGATGATGATTGATCTTATCAATCAGAATAACCTTGATAGCTTTGTTTTTCAAACTTTTAGCCAATTGAAGACCTGCAAAACCACCACCAATTATCACCAACCTTTCACCCTCTTTAATACTTAATTGTTCCATCGTTTTTAGTTTATTGTACTAGATTCATAACAAACCTAGTGGATGAAAGTTGGAAATATGAAATATTAAAATGTGACATTCACTACCAGAGGATAAGCCAATTCAATCAACTCCTGGTCAAAGTCGTTTCAATACTGAACTTCAATCTGTGTCAGATAATAATAAATCTTTTGACTTTCTTATCAACAAACTCGACTTGGTTGAGATGTAAGAATAGTATAGGCATGACATTTTTTATATCTTTGCTTTCTGCAAATATCAGATTTTATTTCCCAAAAATACCAAAGTTACTTGAAAATGACAAGGATAAATACATTGAATTATTATCTTGGAAATTTGACTCCTTAGGTAATATAAAAAATGTGGAGGGAAACCAGTCTTTTACTGCTGCCGATTTTGCTGAGAGTTTCTATATTGAGTTAATGACTAAACTAATAAATTTGAATAAATTTGAATTTTAATTTCTAATGTATCTCATAAAAAAGAATAAATCTTTAATCTAGGACTAAAAAAATAAACCTATAAGTTGATTTTATGGAAATAATACCTATCTTTACACCTCATTTATATGCAATTTCTTACCCAAAAACGTATGATACCGTTTGGAATGAAGAGATTAGCTCATTTTTTGAAGACGTAGAGTTTGGTAAAGAAGATGAATTTCAAAGAAACTTCAAACTTTGGTCGGATCCTAGTTATCTTTATGACTATTTTGAAAAGAATCAAATCTATTTAAAAGATAAATTTTGGAAAGCTATTTCAATTGAAGATGCAGCAAGAATTACTATGCAGAAAGCTTTTGAGTTTGAAAAGTTATTGATAGAAAACAAGACAAACATCGAATCACTTTTTCAACCACTTGACAACAGAACAGTTCATTTTACTGAGTTAATCAAAGGAAAATCAAAATATGACTGGTTACGTTTGTATGCCATTAAAATTGATTCAAACAGGTTTCTTATAACTGGCGGTGCTATTAAACTTACCCACAAAATGAATGATCACGAGTCCACGCGTGATGAATTAAAAAAAATTAGAAAAAACAAAAAACTACTTAGTAGAACTCGGTGTTATAGATGGTGACAGTTTTGATGATGCACTCTACGAAATAACATTATAATTATGAAGGCAAATACTGAGAAATTTGATGCTCTTGTTAGTAATAAAACTTCAGGTTGGCACAAGGATGTCAATGAACGTATTTCTAACAAGGCTTGGCAAGATAAAGCGTTTGATATCGCTTTGAAAGTAATTCGCCACATGCGTGAGAATAAAATCTCGCAAGTACGTTTGGCAGATGATATGGGTATGAAAGCTCAATCCCTGAATAGAATTCTTCAAGGTAAAGAAAATCTTACTCTTGAAACAATTTGCAGGTTTGAATCTGCTCTTAATATTACTCTCATCGAAGTCATATACTCAAGTACAGAGGCTTATGAACCGGAGGATATAAAGTCAGTTACTCCAAGTCAATTTACAGCCCAAAGTGTGGCTAAAGAGTCAGTTGATTTAGATTCAATAGGATACGAAAAACTTGCAGCATAATGAGCACAAAAGA
The DNA here is from genome assembly GCA_947471245.1 of Paludibacteraceae bacterium. Classification (GTDB taxonomy): domain Bacteria; phylum Bacteroidota; class Bacteroidia; order Bacteroidales; family Paludibacteraceae; genus Paludibacter. Next base: position 7,592 of record CANIXM010000035.1, read on the forward strand.
AATTTCATTCAAACTGCATACAATAAAAACGGAGCAGTTTGCTATTATTGAAGACATTTATAATGGACCCGATTCAGTGCAATTAGAATCAAACTATCGGTTTGGATCAAATGTTACCGAAAAGTTAGTTGCTGTTTTGGTGAATTATAAATTTAAAACTACAAAAGGTGTGTTTCTAACAATTGAAGTTAGTTGTATGTTTGGTATTAAACCAGACTCGTGGGATTCAATTTATAATGTTGAAAAATTAGAATTAATTCTTCCAAAAGCAATTGCCACTCATCTGTTAGTGCTCACTATTGGTACTGCCCGTGGAGTGCTTCACGCTAAAACAGAAAACACTCCATACAATCGTTTTCTCTTACCAACTTTGAATGTTAGTGAAAGCATAAAAGAAGATGTGGCTATTTCATAAATAGCAAAGATGGAGATATTATAAAACTTAAGCTGTCCATGATTGGTCAGGTTTTTTCTTTCTATCCACGCAGGTTTGTAAAGTGGTCTTCGTCATTCCGCCCTTTTCCATGATTTCAGCTCCATCTCACGTTGGTAGGCTTGGCTCTTGGTTTCATATTCTTCGGAATACTCCAATGTCCAGGGTACTCCTGTTTTAGTTGCTTTACTCCTACCTCCATTATGTCTCGAAAGTCTATCTTCCAAATTACCTGTTGAACCAATATAGTACTTATTGGTTTTATGGGAAAGTAGAATATAGGTGTAGAACATAATACTATAATATTTAGTGATATAAAAAAAAGGACTCACCGAAATTACTCGATAAATCCTCTCATTCTTCGTCGGGGTAGCGGGATTCGAACCCACGACCCTCCCGTCCTAAAAACGGGATGCGCTAATCAACTGCGCTACACGACTGTGACTTTTCCATGATTTCATAAGCCTTCATTTTTGTTGCATAAAACAAAAAAAGGATTCACCGAAATTACTCGATAAATCCTCTCATTCTTCGTCGGGGTAGCGGGATTCGAACCCACGACCCCCTGCTCCCAAAGCATAAATATATTTGTTTTTTGTTTTGTCACAATATCACATTATTACTGATAATCAGACTAATATACTTTATTTTTATTGTTGTTATATACTTATTATTCGTTTATTTTGTCTATATTTGCATTGAAAAATGTATAGAAAATGTATAGATAATTTTTAAACATATTGGTTATGGACTGCTCAATTACCATTTATCTTGACCAACGAATAAAAAGAAATTCAGGCATTTACATTGTTAAGCTAAGAGTACTTTCCCCTACCCTAGGAGTTACAAAAATGTATAGTACAAACTACAAGCTAACTCCTAGTGAATTCGAACATGCCAGATCGAAAAAACCAAAAGGCAAATTCATTGAACTATCAATCGAATTAAACAAGCTATTATCAAGAGCTTGTGAAGTTGCTGAATCAATTATTCCGTTCTCATTTGATAAGTTTGAAAAGGAGATGTTTTCAGAGCCTCGCAACAAAGCCAATGTTTTTGACGCACTAGAAATTGCAATAGCAGACAATAAATCTCATGGCCATGTTGGCAATGCCGATAATTATCAAAACAGTCTTAGCTCAATCAAAAAGTTTGTTTTAACACATAAAAAGAAAAATGCTGACATTCTACTTTTTACAGAAATCACATCTGATTGGTTGCAAATATACGAAGAATTTATGATTAACAATGGCAAAAGTGTAACCACTGTAAGCATGTACTTACGTGCCCTTAGAGCCATTTTTAATACAGCCATAACTAATGGTGATATTTCAAATAAAATTTACCCATTTGGCAAAGAAAAAACAAAATACAAAATTGCCAAAGTTCGTAAAGTTAAGAAATCACTCAAAAAAGAAGAACTCAAAAAACTATTTGAAGCCGAAGGTTCTCCAGAGCAAATCCGAGCCAAAGATTTTTTCTTCTTTTCCTACAATTGCAGTGGAATGAATTTCAAGGATATTGCCAATCTTACTTATAGCCAAATTGATGGTAATCGTTTAAAATTTTTTAGAAAAAAAACAGAAAACACTTCTTCTGAACAAACTGAAATTTCAGTATATTTGACGCCTTTTGCACATGAAGTAATAAACAAGTATGGCAACCAAAATAAAGCCGCCAATAGCTTTATTTTCAACATAATCAACATGGATATGACAGCCGAACAAAAACAGGTAGCTGTTAAGAATTTCACACGTTCAGTCAATCAGGGATTAAAAAAATTAGCAAAAAAGGTGAATATAGATGAAAACATTTCAACATACTATGCACGCCATTCTTTCAGCACCAATGCAATCAAATCTGGAGCCAGTATGGAATTAGTAAGTGAGCAGCTTGGACATGCTGATTTAAAAACCACACAAAACTATTTCAGTGGATTTGAGGATGAAAGCATTGAAGATTTGACTAAGAAATTGATGGCGTTTTAAACCTAATTTGATTAGACTTATGAATATTGATACCCCTCCCGCCCTATTTAAATCTGATAGCTCTAAAAGCAATTCGGAAAATGTCAAAAATACAAATGTTTTTGATTTAACGGAATGGGGGCATGTTGATAGTATTCCTATTTTCATTTCAAAATGTGAGAC
>CANIXM010000036.1 GCA_947471245.1 Paludibacteraceae bacterium
AAAGCAAAGGAATGGATTGCCATGCTTGGTCCTTCTTTTGAAGGTAAATCATTTCAAAGCTTGTCCATCGGACAGCAACGGAGGGTGATGGTGGCTCGTGCCATGGTAAAGCATCCACCTTTGCTTATACTCGATGAACCGACCATTGAATTGGATGATGATAATGCTCAAATTTTTGTAGAAATGGTGAATGCCATTGCTGCAGAGAAACAAATAGCCATCATCTATGTGTCACATCAGGACGAAGATGGTTTGAAGCCGACACACAAATTTGAATTAATCCCAAGTGTTAAGGGTTATACTGGTGTGGTAAGTTAGGGTCTAATAACGAATTAGTTGGGTAAAAGCAAAGGAGGAGATTTAAACCACAAAAGTCAGAAAAGAATTATTTTTAAACACATAGGACACATCAGCTTCTTTCATTTTTTGAACACGAAGACACAAAGACACGAAGGTACAAAGAAAGACTCTAGAGTTTTTCTCTTTGCGTTCTTGATATTAGGTGCAAAATAAGTTTAGATCATACGAATAATTGAGCCTTTGTGTCTTTGTGTTTAGCAAAAGGAGAAAATATGTCGCATGCGGCGTCTGATAATCATTTTTTGAACACGAAGACACAAAGACACGAAGGTGCAAAGAAAAACTCTAGAGTTTTTCTCGTTGCTTTCTTGATATTAGGTGCAAAATAAGAATAGATCATACGAATAATTGTGCCATTGTGTCTTAGTGTTTAGGTTTTCAAAAATGTCTAATCCTGAAATAGGTTTACAAAAAAAGCAAACACTAATCAGGATTTTAAAGCGGGTAAACAGCAATATGAAATTAACCAAAACAAAAATTTCAACGAGTTTTTCAATGAGCAAATTTAACAATTCAACCAAAGGGAAACCAGTGGTAGAAAATTGATTTAATAATTCGCATTTATTTATTTATTACCTAACGCAAGCAAATAATACGGAATACAAAGCAATGGAACACTATAAGAAATATTGTTTAGACAAAATTTGTTACACCGAACTTGTTTATGGACGAATTGCCAAAAAGCTGAATGTAGAACTTTCAAAGGTCAAAATTGAGAAACTGATTTCAACAATCATTACAGAAACGGACGAAACAAATTTTCAAAAAATAGGAAAAAATATTTACATTACACACCACGAAAGAAATATTAGGTTGACAATAAACTCCTTTACAAATAGAATTATTACAGCTGACAAATTGCGAACAAAAGAAATCACTAACCTTATTCAATAATATGAATTCTAAAATCCAAGTAAAAATATTTTTAGGACTACTGTTTTCTGTAATCTTATTTCATATTTGCATTATTGTGAAGATAATTCCATACAATATAGCTTGGGGTGGCAGGCTAACAAATGACAATGAAATGTATGTCTTTGAAAGTATTTCGATGCTGATAAATGTATTTTTATCTTGGCTTCTATTCATGAAAGGCGAATTCGTAAAATTCAAGTTTCAAAATAATACTGTTAATATAATTCTATGGGTGTTCTTTGGACTGTTTATAGTTAATACAGTAGGAAACATTTTCGCTAAAACGAATTTTGAAAAATTATTTGCTATATTAACAGGACTATCTGCCATATTAATTTGGAATATAATAAAACATAAAAATACAACGAATCGCTAACTTGGGTTTGGCAAAAGTGGCGGTTCAGTGCTCCGCATCAACATTTGTGGTTAAAATCGCCACCTTCGCCGAGCATCTAAAAAACACAATACGCTGCGGGGAACGGGGCTACGACCAAATAAAAAACCCGTTGGAAAATCCAAATATTTAATTTGAGAATGGATTATTTAAATGAATATTTATTTGTATTTTTGAGCTAAAATCAATTACCTAACAAAATAATTGGACTTATCCATTTTCCGCTATGTGGAACTACTCTTTTTTAGTGATTTCACACAAACAATTAATTAACAGACACTTAAATTCCAACCGCACGATTCATAAGGCGGATATATGTGGAACTGAGTTCCACATACAGGAAAAAAGGTAAACATACAGAGATGTTGTGTGCAACCCTAAAAAACGACACGACCGACAGTAAACGAGCCGAAAAATGAAAGACAAAATGCCAACGTTTCAGCAAAATCAAAAGAGCTGCATCCCCTTGCACAAAGCCGACCCAATGCAGCACATTTGCTTTTGCCCCAACGCACATAGACAGTTCATCTTATGACCGAAAGAATATTATCAGAATTACAGAAAGAATATAGGAACTTCTTTTTAGAGAAGATGAGACTCTATGGTGTTAAATCACCTGCTGAACTTACGAAGGAAAAAAAAAGTGATTTTTTTACAGAGATAAAGAAGGATTGGGCAAAATACAAACAGACAAGAAAACTAAAATTTGAAGCTGACAGTGTCAGTATTAAGACAATTGTTGAAGAACCTGCTGAAATATATGATACAGAATATTCTACAGAAGAGAAATCTGAAAAAACAGACGATTACAAGGAACGGAATGAACAAGAGCCTGTAATCAGAAGAAAGACGACAGATAAAGATACTTCCACCAAAAAAAGAACACAAGTACAACAGAAAGAACAGACAGTATTTACAAAACAAATTATTAAGTCAGAGCCGAACAATGAACAAACGGATGATTTAAGAATTCTATTTACACCTAATAATCACTTTGAACAGAAAGGACAGTATTTATATCCTGTTGTAAAAATGCCTAAACAAAATTCTAATCTAAAACTTCCAAGATTTGGGCGTTCAAATCAAAAGGGATATAAAGAGGACGATTTTTATAACGATATTAAAAAACAAATAAGTGATGTAGAAATAACTAATAATGTCCATTTAGTAATACCCAACTATAGCAAACCTTACGAGCCTGACATTGTATTGTTTGACAAAAAAATAAATTTATATATAAACATTGAAATTGACGAGCCCTATGATGGATATTATAGATATCCGACACATAATTATAGTGCTGAAACCCTTTTCAAGCAAGATAATATTCGTGATTTGTTTTTTAATGAAAGTGGCTGGATTGTTATTCGATTTACAGAAAAGCAGGTTCAGAAACAATCGAAGGAATGTATTGACTACATACAAAATGTAATTAATTCAATCTATAGCAAGGAATTTAATAAAACACCTAAATGTGAAATTGAGAACCAGTGGAATGAAAATCAAAGTATTCAATGGCAGTTAAATTATTACAGAGAGAAATATTTAGAAATTCCCTCATTCTTCAAAAGGGCAAACTTGAAAGAGGTTTTAGTTTCTAAACAGGACGAAGTCGAGCCAATAGAAGACAAAATTCAAAGAACCCCATTTAAAGATATTCAAGATGAATTTGATAAAGACCTTCACAAATACTTTGTTGATAATACTGGCAATGCTGAATATATTTCTGTCACGACTTTGATTGAAAGATTTTTTCAATTTGACATACTTAGATACATAGAACGAAAAGCAAAAGAAGAAAACAGAACAGAAAAAGAAGTTTTAGATGAATTCTTATACTTGAGATATGAAGCCGCAGTTTTAGGAACAGAACTCCATTTGCAAATTGAAAATTATTTAACCAAAAAGCCATTTGACAATAGCCTGCAAGAGTTTAAATATTTTTTGAACTTTGAGAGAGATAAAATAATACCGAAGGGTTTAAAACTCATTGATGCAGAAAAGAAAATATTTTACCATAAATATAATGTAGCAGGAACTGTGGATTGTCTTTTCAGAAATCCACAAGGGAATTGGGTAATGATTGATTGGAAACGAAGCAAGAAATTAATAGTCAATGGAACATATAAACCTGATAAAAGGGGTTTTCAAATTGATATAGATGGGTTAAACACATTGACAAATTGTAGTTATTACAGATACTGCATACAACAAAATATGTATAAAGTAATATTGGAGAAAGAGTATAACATAAAAATTTCCGAGATGGTATTGGTTGTGTTACACAAAAACTATTCAGATTATCATACAATTAAATTACCTGAAATGCCAACTGAAACTAATATCATATTCAAATCTATAAATCACAAAATATAAATGGACGTATTAAAAAAATTCAAACAAGCCATTGAATTAGAAAGCAAAAAGAATGCAGAAGAATATTCCGCAGTTATGGCTTTGCCCTTGCCAGAAAAGATTGCTAAGGGAGTAACTATTTCAAATTTTACTTTGATGTTTGAATTCAGAGAATTACCTCCTACTCCTTGGGATGAACCAGTTGAGTATCCTCTTTCATATATAGATACGGCTCAAATTATTTGTGAAAACAATATTTCTAAATTTAAGGAAGGTTCTACTGTTATTTTAAGCAATGGTAAATATAATTTCAAAATGGAAATTAAGGAAGATAGTGTCGATAATTTTGTATTGGAACCTCAAGACTTTCATAAATATAGTTGTTTCATCGATAGGAATAACTATCCATCAACCAATTGGGAACTGAATGAAGACAAATCTGATGCAACAGAAAAAATGCTAACGAAAACAGCGGAAGTTTTAAATAATGATATTGACAAACTCTCAAGAATTGAGAGTTTTTTAAATGGCAAAACATCGAACATATTTCATAATAATTCATCTAAAGTTGAATATCTAAATCATTCACAGAATGTTGCCTTATCAAATGCTTTAAACGCAAGTAACTTTTGTATAATTCAAGGTCCTCCAGGAACTGGAAAAACTGAAACGATTGCAAACATCGCAAAGTGTTTAGTAGAACAAGGTAAAAAGGTTTTTATTACCGCACCGACACATACTGCTATAAATAATTGCATTAATGCAATCGCAAAAAGAGTTCAAGACAGCAGCAAAGTAATCAAAATAGGAAATAAGCCGCAAAACAAAGAGATAGCAAACAATCCAGATATTACTATTAAATCAAGTTTAGCATACCCTACATATCTCAAGAGTCCTGAACTAAATCAAAACGGAATAGCAATTGGTGCGACTCCTTATTCAGTTTGTTACGATGCAACAAAAAAATTGAGATTTTGGGAATTTGATGTTTGTATTGTGGATGAAGCTTCTCAACTTTCAATTCCATTATCGCTTGCGGCAATGTCAAGGTCTGCTAAATATATTTTTGTTGGTGACCATAAACAACTTGACCCAATTATTCCAAAGGATACATCCTTAGAAATATTTTCAGAATCAATCTTTAGTAGGCTTGCTAGAATCTATCCTAATGACATAAATCTTTTGGACACTTCTTACAGATTAAATGAAAAATTAATTCAAATTCCAAATACGTTATTTTACGATAGTAAGTTAAAAGCAAGTGAAATTACAGAGATTGATAGTAAATATTACGAATGTCAATATCATTCAGATATAGTTAATAATGAGCCTCATATTTTAATATTACACGATGAATTTGATGGTATTAGTGATTCTAAATTTGAAGCGGAAATTGTAACAGACATTATTTCTGATTTGGCTAAAAATGGTGTAAAACTTAGTGAAATTGGCATTGTTACACCATATAGGGCACAAGTAAGAACGGTTAGAAGAGCTTTGCAAAGTAGATTTCCAAAAATAACAAAGGAGCATTTTAAAGCGCTATTTATTGACACTGTCGATAGTATGCAAGGTCAAGAAAGAAAATATATCATTTATACTTTGGCAAATTCTCATCCTTTAGAAAGTATGAGAAGACTTGATTTCTTTTACAGTCCTAACAGGTTAAATGTAAGCATCACTAGAGCAATAAATAAATGCTTTGTTCTATCACATAAATTCGTGTTTGATGAAATTGATAAAGAAGAAGTAAAGCAGCATCAAGAATATGAAAAGATAAGGAACAGTTTAGAAGTCTTTAAAAAGTACTATGAAATTGCAACAAAAGTTGACCTTTCAAAAAATGAGCAGTGGTAGCCAACGCTATTGGTGGCACATTTGCAAAACCGCTCAAGCCAACACACAAGCCAAGTTTTGCAAAAGAGCCACCAAGCCAACGCTCGACAGAAACCGACACGAAATGAATGATAGACTAAATAAAATGAAAGAAGGGCAGCACACAACATCGTATATAAAACATTTGGCAGTCAGTGGGTTATCGAGCGTTTCAGCTCGTATCAAAGGTGCTTGTAACTTGACAGGAAAGTGCTTCGAAATGCCAAACGTTTCATATACGTAACCGTTATCGGATATTCTAAAACAACGACAGTGCAAACAATAAACTGACAATTGGAAACAGTAGGACACCTAAATATTATTCAAGAGTTACAGCAACTTAACGACAACCTAACACTTTGGTTGGCGGAGAGCAATGACGGGCAGACATTTGAGGTTTTGACAATCAAACAAAACAAGGACTACCAAACTTTACTTGACCGACTTCTTAAAAATGAAATTCTTCCATTAGTCAACAAGGGCATTGACGGCATACAAAAAATTATTCGTGCTGACTTTGACACAAAAACGAAAACTCACTACATCGTTTATCAGCACAACGACAACTTACAACCGATTTACAACCCGACAATAAAGGCACTTAAATCTTTGTTGACAGGGCTTGACCAATTGAAGAAACAAAACCGTTTCGGTTTTGTGATTTCTGACGAAACCATAATAACAAATCAAAGCGAAGCTTCGCTTCGCTTTGTCGGTTTATTTGAGTTGTTCAGACAGCAGAACCTTCTCAATAAAAATTTTCTTGCTCCCGAACTTTCAGACACAAGACCAAATTTTCAATCCGACATTTATTCTGTTTTTAAGTGTTTTGAAGCTATTTTAGAAAGTAATCAAGATGAAACCTTGAAAGAGATTTTTGTAAAATCTCTTTCAGAAAAACGGACAAGCCGTTTTTCTAAGTATTCGGAAATTTTGGAGGAACTTGAAAAGGTTAAGGTTACAGCAAATTCCATTCATCAAAGCGGACAGACTGCTATCAAAGTTGTTGTAAAATCAGAGGACAGAGAAACCTTTTTGCCAACACTTAATGAAATGAACAACACCTGTTATTTTTTACTTGAAAGAGACCTTTCCAAAGACAAAGGGCAAATCACAGGGCAATTTTCAACAAAGAATTATAGTGGTAGGTTTTTTGCCGACACAGCCGGACACATTTTTATTCCAGTTCAAGGAATAAAACGCCAACCTTTTGTAAAAGCTATTCAACAAGGGTTTATTGCCGAATACGGATTTGATTTTAATCCTTTGCACTACTTTGACAGTTTCCGTTACTTCTATAACAAATGGGAACATCTAAACACAATTACTGAACTCAACCAAACAAAACAGGACTTACTTAAAAAGTGGCAAACACTACCCGACCAAGAAAGAGAATTCATTGAAGAGAATGCTTTCAAAGCAAAATATATAGAACGAGAAGAAAGCAAGAACAACCCTGCAAACATTCGGTTTACGCTAACAAACGAGTTTAGAAATTGGGATAAGTTGAAAGAGTTGAAGCGAAACGAAGTGAACCTTTCTATTGATGATAAAATAATTGGAAAAATTCAGGACTACAATCCTTCGGATTGTTTCCTTGTAATCAAAGACGCAAAAATTACAGTTGACGAAATTCCAGAGAAAGGCGATTTGCTTCAAGATGTGAGAATGGAAACAAGTCAATTCAAAAAGCAAGTTGAGGCGTGCAAGAAATTTGAAAACAAAGACATAGTAAATCCTGAGTTGTGCGGTATACTTGCAACCCCTGAACGAATTCCTGAACCGAATAGAATTGACATTGACTATGACGGTTTTATTAAACAAGTCATAAATAAAAATCTCAAAACAGACCAAACACAAAGAGAAGCTGTTCTTGAAGCATTGCATTACAAACCAGTTTATTTAATTCAAGGACCGCCAGGAACAGGCAAGACAACTGTAATAGTTGAACTCATTCAACAAATCATTTCACAAAACAGCAACGCAAAAATTTTAGTTACATCACAATCAAATTTAGCCGTTGACAATGTTTTGGAACGACTGCCCGAAAATATTTTGTTTATGCGTTTGGCAGCAGACGAGGACAGAATTAGCAATGAAATAAAAGAACATTCATTTCAAAGCAAACTCAAACATTGGGTAAAAGACACACAAGAAAACTCTACCGAGTTTTTTCAAAAGCACTTTCAAAACAAGATAAAAGACAAAGCATTAGTAACCTTTTACAACTTCTATTCAAACAACATCAGAACAGGAAATGAAACTGCCTTCGGCAGTTTTAATAATCTGTTGCGAATGCAGAACCAATACATCAAAGAACTTTTTGGAAATGCAAAAAACTTCAAAGAGGTTGAACAAATCTTTAATGAAAAGTTGGGCAAAGAATTTCAGCAGTTAAAGACAATTCAAAAAGATTGGTTTGCTTTTCTTTCTAATGCAGACACTGACGAGGGAGCAAAGAAAAAATCAATGCTTAATGACGGAAGTAACGAAATTGATTTGAGAACCGCATTTGTAAAATCTGTCAATGTTATCGGTGCAACTTGCATTCACATTGCAAGCAGTCAATACAGCAAAATCAATTTCCGTTTTGATTATGTGATAATGGATGAAAGCAGTAAAGCATCGCCAGCCGAAAATCTTGTTCCAATAAATATGGGACAAAACATCATTTTGATTGGCGACCACAAGCAATTGCCACCAGTAATAACAAGAGAAGAAGCAGTAAAACAAAAAGTAAAAGACAAGTTAGAGGATAATGGACTTGATATTGAAAAAGAGTTTGGCGAAAGTTTATTTGAAAAACTGATTACAGCATTTGAAGCAAATGAGAATTTACACAGCTTCATAAAAATGTTAGACATTCAGTATCGTATGCCAAGACAAATTGGAAATTTGATTGGTAGATTTTTCTACAACAGCAAATTGAAAAATCCCGACATCAAACTACTTCCAAACTTTGATAAGGATAAATTTCACGAACTGAAATTCAAGAAGCCGACAACTTCAATCTTTGACACTGCAACGGAGAAAGAAATTGAAGTTCCAAATTCAGTTGTGTTTGTTAGCACTTCTAACCAACCAAATCCGAATGACAACGATAACAAGTTTAACAGAAGTAATGAATGCAACAAAAACACGATTAAAGAAATATTAAAGCAACTTAATAAACTATACCCCGACAATTTGCAAAGAGAAAAGCCCTTGACAATTGGAGTAATTGCAGGTTATAGAGGACAAGTGAATTTATTGAAAGACAGTATTGATTTACAACTTTACAAAAACTTCTTAAAGACAGACGAAGAAGGAAAAGCAGAAACATTGATTGAGATAAACACAGTAGATAAATTTCAAGGAGCAGAAAGAGACATTATCATTTACGACATTGTAAAAAGTAGTAAAGGTGGGAGCTCAATTGGGTTTCTTGATGACTATCGCAGAATAAATGTTGCCTTTTCAAGAGTGAAAAGATTGCTGATTGTTGTTGGAGACAGCGAATATATTTTGAAAAGAGCAACACTAAATCCAAGCGGGAAATTTACAGAATTTAAACTCAAAGAAATTGTTGCAGAACTTGACAGACAAGGAGTAATTGTTCACAGCTTAAACGAAATGATACAATGAGCAAGGAACAAAACAAACCGCAACAAAAATTCCAAAGAGAGTTTACGATGTTCAAAGACAATCGTAAGCCCGACTATGAATTGAAAAACATTTTTGAAATCTATTTGCCATTTTGGTTTTGCAGACAAAATGTAGTTGTTGAAAGAGAAATAGAATTAGACCGTTTCAGCAAAATCATTTTGCAAACTATTCAAAATGGTTTTACCAAACATTCAGAATTGTGTGAGTTTTTAGGAGTAGAAATAAATTCCTTTGTAACAACTCAATTTCATTTTCTTCTCAAAAACGGATTGCTGAATGAAACACCAATCAGCAACGACACAGAATATGAAATCACTTTTGAAGGCTTCTCTTTCCTTGACAGGAAAAAGAAAATTACAGCAGTTGAAACAGTTGAATTTGAGTATTTCTACAACGACTTGACACTTGAATTTTTGGACAAGCACCGCTTTGACTTTGTAGTAAACGACTTGACAAAAGAATATGTGGACACAAGCAAACCGCTTGACACTAAAAATATTTCAGAGGGCAAG
>CANIXM010000037.1 GCA_947471245.1 Paludibacteraceae bacterium
AATCCATACTTCATTTTCTCTCCTGTATTATAAAAGAAGGAACCACCTGCCCAATTATTTTTATTGTTAAATACTTGTGCTGGAAGAACATATTTACTCTTACCATATTTTACAGAATTACCATATTTATCAGTCTGGTATTTCAAGTAAGCTGAATAAATATCCTTTGAAATAGCAATGCTTTTGTATTCTTCAAATTTATTTTGTGGAGTGCCATTAGGAGACTTTAACCCCCAAGCTATGAAATCAGTTCCATCCCAGAGTGTTGCACCTCCTGTAGGGTCTGCGCCCCCTGACAATACATCTATTACAGCCGCTCTAGCCCTTTGAGCATCTCCAGAATTATTTGATGTTGACAAGGCTGATTTATCACCTACAGATGAATATGATGACATTAACTTCTGATATAATGATTTGCTACCTTTTGCGTTATTGGCTGTATGAGCAATCCATAAATCTTCATTTGAATCTGTACTATGAGATTCTTGTCTTACAACATTTGAACTTTTTTGAAATTCAGTGTGAGTTACTGATAATTGATTCGCATTATTGAACGTACCATCTTGATTAATTCCATCAGCAGTAAAAACCTTGTTGTCTTTTTGTCCATCTGCGCCCAACCATGACCCACTTTTCGTATAGAAATCTGCCATACCATCTGGGTCTATTCTATTGACAGGATTTCCGTGGCAGAAGACGTAACTGCCTACGTTGGGGGTTTCAAGCTGTCTGGGGTCGCGAGATAACCACACATTTCCATCAAAATACCTCTGACTATAATATGTCAGCCCAGTCTCCTCATCTCTTTCTTTACCATTAAACTTATAGGGTGAGTGCCAAGTGCTATATCGCTCATCTACAAAGGTTTCTCCATAAGGGATGTATTCTAGATGCTGTGCCACATCGCCATTGGCATCAGTGATGTAGTTGGCACGACCGAGTTGATCCGAGTGATAGAAATACTTGACGCTTGTGCTATCTTTGGAGGATTTATAAAATCCTGCACCGTTCTTGTCTGTGCCATTATAGGCAACTCCTAATGAATCATAACGGGCTTTCACGGTGGCTGTCAGCGCCTTGTACTTATCTGCATATTTCAGCGTACTGCCTGTGTAGGTAGCTTTGGTAGCCGTGGTAGGGTCTGCCATGGCACCTGCATCGCAGAGCTTACTTACTATCCGCTGTGTACCTACGTAGATATGCTTACTCATCTGGTTACCGTTGTTAATGACGGTATAAGGATTTACGTATGCCGTAAAGTTGGTCGTGCCAGTACTTGCTCCGCTGAGGGTACCGTTTACAGCCATGGAGAGTGCATCGCCACTTTGCTTTACGGTTCGCTCGCCAGAGGCGTCGTACCAGTAGGTACTCACGTAGCCGTTGTCATTCACACCCAGTAGATGGTTTTCTTCGTCCCATAGAAGCCCCCTCCGACTCCCCCCGTGGGGGAGAGAAAGACCCCCATCTATCTTTTCCTTTCTAGTCCTAAATAATTTCTGTGATTACTAGCACTTTAAACTCCATCGCCAAATCTGATACATGATCCCCATTATCACCTACACTCCATATTAATTTGAGAGATCCAATTTGAAAGTATTTTCTTTTTCGCTATGCCAACAAGATTTCCTTTCATTAATGTGTAGCATGTTTCAGTTTCACTGTGCAGTGGTATAATTGAAATATAGTTATACTCATAACTTTTCTCATGTACTAGATTTACATATGACACGTCATACCGTTCTACGTAAGCAATCCTAAATTCATATGAATTCGATGGCAGGTGAACATGCTCACTTTTAAGATTATAGAGTGTTGAGCCTATAATTGTTGTTTGAGGAAATTTATCTTTTTTTTGTATTACTTTTGATAGAGTACTCTTAATCTCAAAAGATAGAGAATCCTCACTAACTTTGATACAACTATTTAAAAGACCTATTTCATCATTTTTACTACTCCCCACTTCTTGTAGAACACTTATAGTGTCTTTTAACCACGCTTTAAACATCAATTCTTTTTTATGTAAGCTTAGAGAATCAAGATTTGAATCTTGATTCTCTACTTGTTTTGTTTTATTTTCGGCATTAATAACTATAACAAAAACAAACAAAAGAAAAAATAGAAAATCCCTGTATCTCATATTATTTGAATTTTATTTGACTTTGCTTCCTTTCGCCTCTAGGACCTTGAACTTTCTGATATAAAGAATTGCCAATAATTGATGTTGCTCTATCTTGAAAAGATTTTGACGAGAACTTCCAAGAGCTTGAATTAACCGTTCCATCTCCAAACTTTTTTTCATAGGATTTCAATAACGAGCGAGAATCTTCACTCCATGTATATCCTCTATGTGCATTGCCACCTCTAAATTTTCGGACTAAATCTTTGCCATCCCATCCTGTTGCTCCATTTGTCATATCAGTATAACCACTTAATCCCGAACTATAACCTACAGCATTTATAGCAGCCCCAAGCCCAAATTTATCATTCTGTTCAGTTTTTGATCTATTTGTAAAATCTGTGTAATTTGACTGGGTTGCACCCTGTGCATAAGTGTTATCAAAGAAAACAATATCTTCCAATGTTTTCAAATCCTTATTGGAACCACCATTGGAGACATAGTTCATTGTTGTATTGCCAATTGCATAAGACTCATCTTTATTTCCAGATGATTCTTTATCAATCACTGCTGCAAATGCAATAAGCGTTGAATTTGATATCGGTAGCTTTTGACTATCATTTGCTCCTGTAACGACTCCATCTTTATCTTTCGTGACCCCACTTGCTGTGTATGCTAGGTTGTCTGAATTTTTATCAGCGCCCAACCATGAACCACTTTTCGTATAGAAATCTGCCATACCATCAGGGTCTATTCTATTCACAGGATTGCCGTGGCAGAAGACGTAACTGCCTACGTTCGGGGTTTCAAGCTGTCTGGGGTCGCGACCGTACCACACATTTGTCTTAGGGTCGTAATAGCGTGCTCCGAAATAAGACAGCCCCGTTTCTTCGTCTTGCTCCTTTCCATTAAAGGCGAAAGGCGTATGCCAATTCTTGAAGCGTTCGTCCACGAATACTTCACCCGAGGCAATAAATTCTAGATGTTGTGAAACATCACCATTAGAATCCGTAATATAATTCGCACTACCCAAATGGTCACTATGATAGAAATACTGCTGAGGTGTACTGATTTTTGCGGATGTTGCTGTTATCAGATTAGCACTGCTCTGTGGCGTACCATTATATGCCACTCCTAGTGAATCATACCTTGCTTTGACTGTTGCAGTCAGTGTATTGTACTTTGTGGCAAAGTTAAGTGTATTTCCTGTATAAGTGGCTTTAGTCACTTTGGCATCTGTAGGATTTACAGCGAATATATCCGAACTAGCCAGCTTGCTCATTACCCGCTGACTACCCACATATACATGTTTGGTATATAGTCCGCCATTGTTCACTACCAGATAGGGGCTGATGTAGGCCGTAAAATTGGTAGTGCCAGTAGTGCCTCCAGCCACAGACCCGTTGACAGCCATGGATAGAATGTCACCACTTTGCTTGACCGTTCGCTCGCCTGCACCATCATACCAGTAAGTACTCACATAGCCGTTGTCCGATAGCGCAAGCAAGTGGTTTTCTTCGTCCCATAACATACGGCGGTTCACATTGCCAGCGGCATCGGTGCCTGTAGTATTGTAAGTCAGCATATTGCCATTTGAATCGTAGGTATAGGTTTTGGTGCTAGTCACCATGGTGTGCGTCGGAGGAGGTGTGGACCACTCTTGCGTATCACGGTAACTTGTGTTTACAATATTAGCAATTTGTTGGTGATTTCCAGCCATAGCGTATGTTAAATCGTATCCCGAATAGATAGTTCCCTCGCCCTGCATGCCTGTTTGTGATACGTTCAGGGTTTTGTGGCTAGGGTTATACAGCTGGTCGTACTGCATGGACATGGAATAAACTGCACCTTTTTTGTTCATATCGCCATAGGTACCACTTGCCGTTGTGAGGCGGTAGAGGTCGTCATAGCCATAGGTATGATTCAGCTTGGTGCCTGTGATGGTTTTGATGTTATTCACTTTGTCGTAGGCATATACATTGTTTATCAAGTATTGTTTATTGGCTATGACATTGAGTGAGCTAAGGTTGCGAGTAAGCGGGTCGTATGTGTAGGTTGTCAAAGCTCCGTTGCCATAGGTCATGGAGGTGCGTTGCTCGAACTTGTCATACTGCACATCGGTGAGGTATGGGCTTGCTCCAATGATGCTGGTGAGCTGTCCGCCTGTGTTGTAGCCATAGGTGAGCTTCTCGCCATCGGGGTAAGTCATGGACATAAGTCTATCCCAGCTGTCATACTTCCACTTGGTGGTATAGGTGGCAGTGGCTTGATTGGGTATCACCAGTGTGCGGATGTTTTCCTCCAGCTCACCCATGCGACCGTACTTGAACTCCTGTGTACCGCTACCGTCTTCTTGATACGCCAGACGTCCCTTGCGGTTAAAACCAGATGCATCTGTAGAAGCTCCGAATACGTACTTCACATTGTTCTCTGGGTGGCGCGGATAGGTGATGGTCTCTAAGCGGTTGAAGTTATAACCGTAGAGAATCGAATCCTTGTTGGCAGTAACCTTGGATACCATGTTGCCCGTCTTGTCGTAATGATAACGGGTGGTGCCTGAGGCTGGGTGGGTGACTTCTGTCTGATGCCCCACGGAGTCATAAGTATAAGTGGTAAATTGTCCAGCTGGGTCGGTGACTTTTTTCAACTGCCCGATGTCGTCATACTCAAAAGCGGTAACTAATTTATTTTTCTTTTTGTTATAATACTGTACATTATTAATTAATTTACCCCCAACACTTTGAGTCGTTTCCGTAATATTCCCCAATGCATCTGTTGTAGTTTTAATTATCAGCCCAATGGCATTAACCATGTATTCATTTTCTGTTTTTGAATTATTTGGCAGTTCTATTAAAGTTAAACGATTATTAATATCATAGGCATATTTAGTAATGTCATTAGTTGCAAACACCTCCTGTAACTTATACTTGTCTGACGTATTACACGTAATTGGATAATGAGATTCAACAACTCTACCCCAAGAGTCCATTTTCTCTAATCCACTTACAATAGCCATATTGACACCATCTACTGAAGCATCCTTTTTTGATTGAACAATTCTTCCAAATCCATCACAAAAACTTACCGTTTCAATATCTGTGTCTACAACTGGATGAGTTACATCAATATGTTTGGTGACAGCATAAGCTGGATATGTCTTTCCATCACTATCAATTGTTCTTGCATAATAGTCAAACTTAATTGTATACGGTTTCCCTTCTGCAATCTCTTTGGGTGCTGTAATTATCGATGGACGACCTATTTTATCTAAAATAGTACTTTTAACATTCCCATTTATATCTATAATGGTGCCTGCTACACCATATTTATAATTGTAGTTCATAAATGTACTTTTATAACCATGCTTATCCGTGATTTGATAGGGATACATTTGGTATTTAGAGTCATAGCTATAATAATACGCCATACCTGACTGGAGCTCCTTTTTAATCAAATTACCGTAAATATCATAATTTAAATTTGTTTCAGAAGAATCAGATGGAGATCTAAAGGTTGTAAGTTTAGAAATACAAGTAGGATTATATACATCTTTATAGTAAGCTCTAATTCTTCTGTAAGTAATTGGGTTGGTACCAGCATTATTTCTAACAATCAATTCGGATGGCAAACTCAATCCTTTACCAAAGCATGGATTGTTATAATACTTGTAAGTTACTTCATAGTTGGCAGCTAGCATACTAGCTTCCTGATATCTAAATTTCTTTATTTCTCCGTAGCCCAATGGTTCATCTGTGGCATTTGTATAATAATCGTAGGCAGCTGTGCTAGTTTTCTCACCATTAAGATAATTCTCTTCAGCTAAAATAGGATTGTAACTGCTATATGAGCCAATAAATCCTGTACCTGGTCTTAATGATCTAAATTTATATTTCTTGCTTCCAAACTTCAGATTAGTGAGATAATAACAATACTTATTTATTGTTTTGGCTTGTGCGGTATTCGAAGCATCTTTAACTTCAACACTCTCCAAAAGTCCTTTTAAATAAATATTATCCATGTTGAAATGCTTCTCAGTTGTACGATACACACTATTATTTTCGGACATTTCTTTTATTGCAATATCCTTAAACCCTAAGAATGTCCTTTCGCATCTATCATATTTGCCATTCGAATAATCATACGCATTTTTAATTGAGGGTCCATCAAAATTTATTCCATCGTCTATAGTCAAACTACTCATTACCCATTTACCACATGGATGCTCAGATGTGGGTTTACTTCTTTCATAATCAAGAGTAAACTTTCCTCCCAGTGAATTCTCCACAGAAACAAGTTTACCTGTTCTTCCAATTGTAGACCTTCGAACATTTAAAGTGGTATTTGTAGAGCCAGCTTCCAACAAATCCGTATAACCATCCCCATCTACGTCGCGCATTTCGAAAGTTGGTTTAGAACTAGTCGTCGATGCATATGCGCCAACAGTAGTTGAAAATTTAACAGCAAATAAAATAAAGTTGAATGTTCCTGCGGCATTTAGACTTTGTGAAGTGGATATATTTTCACTAATTTTTGAAGTATTCCACTTTATTATAGGTGCGAATCCATTTCCTACATTTAATGATACATTTATATAATTTTGGATCTCTCCTATTTTAAGACCTTTTCCTCCAACATCTGTAATATTCTGGAGCCATACTTTATCAAGAAGTCCATCACCATTTACGTCCACAAGTGTATATGCTACTTGAGATGTAGTACTTGACACACCAAATCCAGCTTGGAAACTACCACGCCACAAATTCACTCCTAAACCAATGCTTCCAGTCACACTAGTTCCTCCTTGAATACGATCCATATCCCAATCCATCTTATCCGAGAAGCTATATCCAAGGTTTAGTTGTACTATTACATTATTGTTAAAAATGAAATTGTTCTCTGTAAACACCTTATCAGGTAGCCCATCGCCATTTACATCCATATATGTTGCACCTAAATCATCAAAGTTTAATGAACCATTCAAACTAGGGGCAATTGATGTATTTGATTGTGATATTTTAGATGAGGTCTCTGTTCTTTGAGCATTATTTGAACTTTGATTAGTCGGTGTTGATGAAGTTGAGTTATTTGAGTTAGCTGACGCACTTCCAGATGAAGTAGTAGGAGAAGTAGCATGTATAGCCATTCCACCTCCTATACCTGCATTTATACTACTGCAATTGGTTTTATTAACAAAATCAACATTACACACATCATCATCCACCCATCCTCGAGCATTTGAATACTCAATACGACGAACCGGATTTTTAGTTGTATTATCGTTTCTAATTACATCAGGTATCCCATCACCGTTCATATCAATATAATTCATCAGAGTTTCACTTCCACCTGTACTTGCACTCATGCCTGCACTTGCTTTCAAACCTGGTATATTGATTGGTAAGGTTGCATTTCCAAAGGTGCAAGTACTGGTACTATGTATCTCTAATATTGGAGCATTGCTTATAATGTCAAAATTAGACTCTTGCTTATTTGCTGCAATTGATTTCATTGGACCATCATCACTCATTCGCTTTACTCTATTGATAGAGCTTGGAGACGCCCAGTCCACCGCAGATATCATTGCCCCAGTATTCAACCTATTAGTAGCTACTGTATCTCCTTTAATAATTAAATTTTCATTGAGTCCACGCCAATAGGTCTTTGTTTCTAAATCTGGAACTAGAGGAAAGAAATTAAGCTTTCTGAAACTAACCTCTGAAGTGTCTTTAGGTACTGTTCTAGGGAAACTTAGTTTGGTTTGATCTATTGGTTTTGAATATAATCCACCAGCGGTATTATATTCAAATTGTCCCCACCCTCTCCACATTGGGCCAAAATCATTAATCGTTGGTTGAGACAACACGTTGAAACGAGTGTTTCCATTAACTATCACTCCTAATGTATTTAAATAAATTATTGCTAGTGATCTCGACAAGTTACTTTTCTCGTTATAATTATAACAAGTAACTTTATATTTGATAAATTCTAGATCTTTATTCAACATCTTACTTTTGCCAAACAAGTCATACAATTCTATATAAACCAACGAGTTAGGAACTACTTCAAATTCACAAATTTCAGGTTTTGACAGGTCTATATATTTTTTTTGGATGGAATTACCAATCTTCGCAACTAATAGATAATTACCCTTGTCTAAAGTTGATGAAGGTAAGATTAGAAGTCTGTTGCCATTAGCTTTAAAATTACTTACCCCTTCTTGAACTATATTAGAGAAAATACAGTATTTAACTCCGGCTCCATGTATGGTATCTACACCTTGTTTTGTGGGATAATGAATTTTTGGAGTCCATTTTATATTCTCCCATCTTACATTGCTTGTAGAACTAATTTCAAACCGGAAATCTTTAACTTGATACACACTATTGTCAATTTCAAATTCTAATTCTTCATCAATAACATCATCTTTTGAAATAGTTTTTGTAAACACTTCCTGCCTCGAAACAAAATTTGGATTGACGTGAGGCACGGTATCAATAACACCTGGTTCAGTGTTTGGCGCCAACAACGAGTCATTTGATAAATATACGTGTAGTGTAATATCGTCAGTTGTGTTAGGTTTATATAAGTGTCCACTTATTTTTACTTTTGGTATTATTGTATCTATTCTGTTAATCCCATATTTAGTAACTATTCTACCCTCAGATGGTGTATATATATTGTCTGAATACCCATTCGGATCTAAGTACTTTGTTGTATCGGCTTTAACTAATCCAATTACTTCGAGAAGATTAGTTTTGTATTCTATTTTTGGCTTCCAAACGACAACATCATAATTTCCATCACCCTCTTTTGTAGTACCACTTTGTGTCCTGAAATAGATTCGTTCACCTTTATTGACGAATTGTAAAGAATTGTATGTCTTTAAGTTATTTTCTCCTTTAATTATATTATAGCTCCAAACTTCACCTGATCCTTTTTGAATGGCTACCCTCACCCCATCAGCCTTTTCATAAGCACCAACATCGTAACCTGATGATGGAGTTAATAATCTCACATTGCCACTTATTGTAACAAATCCAGTTCGAGGAGCCTCCCATACCTTAACAATGTCTTGATAAGGTGATGCTTCTAACATTTCATTATATTCATTTGTAACTGCAGTAGGGGGTGTGGCAAATGAATCTGCATCAAAGTTCCTGTCGTTAGATAAAGGGTTTGCAGTCTCGGCACTATGTTGTGTAAATGATGGAATGCCAATCCCATTGCTATTTACAGTGATTACATTGAAATACACTTTACCATTGTTTACAATATCAATCAGTCCGTCATTGTTTACATCTGCAAAATACACGGAAGTTTTTGTATATGTAGAACTATAATCCAATCCAAACCCCAATATTGTTGTTTTAAATTCTCCTCCATAAGTAGTTGTTGAGGAAGATAATTTAGAGAATTCATTTATTCCACTGATTTCATAATCATTGCCGAATTGAGGTGTTGAGTTATAATCGTTTCTGATTTGAGGTCTGAAGTACATTTTATTGTTATCTATGTAGACATAATCTGGGAGTCCATCTCCATTTAAATCTGTAAATGTAGCTTTACCATCTGTCCATCCCCAAGATTTACCTACATTTGCACCAATGGTGTTTAGATTTGACAGTGCAGCACCAAATGACACCCCAAAACCAACATATAAATTTCCACCAGCTGCTATAGTAGAGCTATTCCCCAATACAGTTCCATTTCCATCACCAATATTATTTGCTCGCAAAGCAGCCGTGACTGCTGGATTAAAATTTACGTTAGTACTTTTTTTCACATCCCAAATTTCATTGCTTTTGTATGTGTTATAAACATCATTATTCTTATTTACTTCATTGTAATATGACATTTTATTTGAGGATACAACTATCCCCTCATTATCTTTATGTGAGATCTTTTCTAACAGATCAGTTGCAAATTCTCCAT
>CANIXM010000038.1 GCA_947471245.1 Paludibacteraceae bacterium
CTGGAACTGTAAGAGCCTCGTTTGCATTATACAACACAAAATCAGAAATTGACGTTTTTGTAGATGCGCTGAAAAAGGTGGTGGGAATGCTTGGATAATTGATAATTGATAATTGATAATTAAGAGAGACGCAGTTGTTTTACTGTTTGTCACTGATTACAGGAATACAGCTAACTGAATATACATTATGAGTATCATTGAATTACAAGACGAGATTATTGAAGAATTTAGCATGTTTGACGACTGGATGGACAAATATGCCCTATTAATTGACTTAGGCAATACGCTTGAGCCTTTGGACACAAAATACAAAGCACCACAAAACATCATTGAGGGTTGTCAGAGTAGGGTGTGGCTACATGCTGAGTTAGTAGATGGAAATGTGGTGTATTATGGCGAAAGTGATGCCGTGCTTGTAAAAGGGATTGTATCATTACTCATCAAGGTATTATCCAACCACACACCAGACGAAATCATCAATACCGACCTTTATTTTATTGAGCAGATAGGTCTGCGTGAGCACCTCTCTCCTACCCGCTCCAATGGTTTGTTGGCAATGGTAAAACAAATGAAGATGTTTGCACTGGCTTACAAGGCAAAAGCTTAATTTCCTAACCTATTACTCATTGAGGTGGTAAGTAAAAATTAGATGTGAAACAATTTCTCAAACATGATAGAGATAAGTAGTTAGAAAAATCTAACTACAAGTAACAAAGTCAGAATTATACATCTACACTTGCCTATCGACTTACTTTTGAGTCCTATTTTGGAGATTATCAATCAGTTCACTCTTTATCCATTTATAATTGGGTTCCACTTTCATGACTTTATCATGATACACTTTGGCTTTGGCATTTTGATTCAACGATTGACAAGCCTGAACTATAGTAACCAAAATATTGATGTAATTCCAATCCTTTAGGGAGCCGTTCAACTGTTTTTCTAATAGTTTTTCGGCCATGATATAATTGGAAATTGCTCTTGTCTTAGACCCACCAAAAACCGATGGCAAGAAAAAATCAATATAACCGAGCTGTAGATATCCCAAATAATGGTTTTTGTTCAGTTGTACCGATTGCTTTGCAAAATCAACACAGTCAAAGCCCAAAAACGGAGCTTTATAGTAGGAGAGTGCTATTTGAAATCCCCAAAGTGCAGCCTTGTAGGCCATTATTTGAGAAAGTTCATACTTGTCCTTTTCTAGTTCTTCTGCAATTTTTACAGCATGATCCAGATAGTATTGAGCTTCCTTATCCTTATTATTAACCACACACCAACCCACATAACCGTATTCGTAATTGAGCAATTCCAATTTCTCGTCTTTGTCAATTGCTTTAGCACTTCTCATTTTATCTATCACTTTCTTCCAGTCACCGATTGAATTGGTGATGTAGGCATTATAAATAATTGGCTTATAATTGGATTCTGCCTTAGCTTTAATTACAAAGTATGACAATAGTACAAGGAAAAATAGTTTCGTTTTCATAAATAGCTTTATGCAGCATTATTAAAATAATCAAGTCAACAAATGAGCTGAGAAAATGAATAGAAAAAACAAGAACTGGCAAATCAAAAGTGTTTTAGACATTTTGATTTCCATTGTGTACTTGATTAAATTGTAAAAACACATCATCCATGATTTTCTTAAACCAATAGGTGAAATGTTCAGGAAAACGTATCACTTCATCTTTCAATTCGGAATATGAAACATATCTGTAATCCATCACCTCGTCATTATTAATCGCCGGAACAGCATCTGAAACCCCCATAAACACGTGATCATATTCGTGTTCGGTCAATTCATTGTCCAATTTCTCATGATAGATAAAATGAAAAATCTCTGTGAGCGTCACCTCAAGTCCCATTTCTTGCTTCAATCGCCTACTTGCCGAATGAGCATTTGTCTCTTCTGGAAATGGGTGTGTACAGCAGGTATTGGTCCAAAGACTTCCGGAATGGTATTTAGCCGTGGCTCTACGTTGCAATAACCATTCACCCTTGGTGTTGAACACAAAAACTGAGACTGCCCTATGTAACAAGGCTTTGCGATGCGCTTCCATTTTTTCCATTACCCCTATAGGAGCATCATCTTTGTCAACCAAAATAACATTATTCACAACATTTGACTCCATACGCACAACTCATTAACTATATAAGCTTTAATTATTATGAAAAACTTTTGAGCATTGAACAGCCTAGTACTACGACTAACAATCTAATGGACAGACAACTTGGAGTTACAAAATGGTTTATCAACCAGGTAGCAAGTGACCAATTAACATTGATTCATAAAAAAACACACAGATAAGTGCTTACAAGAATTAAACTACAAGTAAAATGGCTGAAAAAAGAATTGATTAATTCATAAAAATGAATAACTACAATGGCAATACATGTCCTTTTTATATGTATATTTTCAGAGCATGAAATTACGATTAGTTTTTCACAAATCATCTATTAATAAAACAAAAAAAACAGAGTGCGTTACCCGACTCTGTTTTAGCACAATATATCTAATTATGACAAATGATCAGTCCACATACTCCAAACAGAAAGTTGATCCATCAAACACGCCATAAGAAAATATCGAAACAAAATCTCCTAATATGATTACGCGTTTATGTGCTTTTAGTTGTAAATCCAATGCAATATGTCGATGTCCAAAAACAAAGTAATCAACCTCATGTTTTGCAAAATAATCTTTTGCAAATTTCACTAGCTTTTCATTATCTTCGCCTTGAAACTTATTTTCAATGTGCAAAATTTTTTGACGGTTTTTCATTGACCACCAAAACCCAAACGACTGTCCCCATTGTGCTGGAATGTACCTGAACATTCGTTGACAGGCTTGGCTGTGAAAAATTTTCCTTATCACCGAAAACCCTTTTTCTTCTACAAAAAGGCCATCACCATGTGCCAAATAAAACACTTTATCACCAAGTTTCACAGTCTCTGGTTCACGATGGACAATCAATCCAATTTCCTGCTCCAAATAACCAAAGGTCCAAATATCATGATTGCCTGTAAAAAAATGGACTTCTATGCCCCTATCAACCAATTCTGCCAATTTGCCCAAAAACCTGACATAACCTTTAGCTACCACCGTGCGATATTCATACCAAAAATCAAACATATCACCCAATAGGTAAACTGCTGTGGCATCAGCCTTTACACTATCGAGCCAATCAACTATTTTTTTCTCATGTGCACGCCTATCTTTTATCAATAATGATCCAAGATGCGCATCCGAACAAAAATAAACCTTCATTTGATATCGCTTACAACATTTTTTTACCAGTATTACTATACTGAGACTATCATTCAATAGGCTACAAAAAACCTAACTCCAATTGGGCTTCTTCGCTCATCATGCTTTTATCCCACGCTGGTTCAAACACAATCTCAACTTCCACGCCTTTTATTCCATCCACACTCTCTACTTTCATTTTCACATCCTCTACAATAAAATCTACCGCAGGGCAGTTGGGTGCAGTTAAAGTCATTACTATATTGGCAATACTATCTTCCGTAATATCTATCTTGTATATCAATCCTAAGTCATAGATATTTACTGGTATTTCGGGGTCATAGACTGTTTTTAACATCTTGACTATTTTTTCTTCTCTTTCTAAAAATTCATTCATCGTTAATGGTATTTAAAAAATTCTAACTGTTTTTAGAAAATAACAAAAGTATGGCATTAATAGTTGCCATGCACAGTTATAAATCTACAGATTTCGCCATTCAACATACATAAAAATGACAACTACTCCTCTACCAGTCCATCTAAGGCTGGATGAGAAGCAGCTATTTTGCCATTGACAATGACACACGCCTCTACTTTGGCTTTCACGCTCACTTTATTATCACTCTTTCGGAAAATGTCTTGATGAAAAACATATTTGATTCCCTCTTTTTTGACATAAAGTTTACAAATAGCTGTATCACCTGGTTTGAGTGGAGTTTTGTAAGCTATTTCAATTCGAGCCACTACAGGGTCTACCCCTTGCTCATGTAGGTCTGCGAAACTCACATTTCTGCTTTCCAAAAATTCATGACGTGTGTGTTCCAAATAGTTCTGATACACCGAGTTATTTAAAATGCCTTGAATGTCGCATTCATAGTCGCGAACCTTAATCTCTAATTCAAAAATGTACATGTTATTGAAATATTTGAAAAAAATGCTATGTATTACTTTTGACGAATAAATATTTGAATTGGCGTACCTGTAAAATCATATTTGGCACGAATTTTATTTTCTAAAAATCGGCGATATGGATCCTTCACGTATTGAGGCAAATTAGCAAAAAACAAAAACGTGGGCACCATTGTGTTGGGCAACTGAGTTACATATTTGATCTTAATGTATTTTCCTTTTAGAGCTGGTGGCGGATAATTCTCAATAATAGGCAACATATACTCATTGAGTTTGGCCGTTGGAATTTTGCGTTGTTTATTTTCGTAGACCGTAACGGCGGTTTCAAGCACTTTAAGAATACGCTGCTTGGTCATTACTGAGGTAAAAATAATTGGAAAATCCACAAAAGGCGCTAGGCGTTCACGTATTGTTTTTTCGTATTTTACAATATCATTCGACTCCTTGTTTTCAATCAAATCCCACTTATTGACACACACCACAAAGCCTTTTCTGTTCTTTTGAATTAAAGAAAAGATATTTAAATCTTGGCTTTCAATGCCACGTGTTGCATCTATCATCAGAATACTTACATCCGAATTTTCTATGGCACGAATCGATCTTACCACGGAGTAATACTCCAAGTCTTCATTTACTTTTGCTTTCTTACGAATACCAGCAGTATCTACCAAATAGAAATCATGACCAAACTTATTAAACCTAGTATAAATAGAGTCGCGTGTGGTTCCCGCTATCTCGGTGACGATAGTTCGCTCCTCGCCCATAAATGCATTGACAATGGATGATTTACCTGCATTAGGACGACCCACCACAGCAAAACGAGGCAATTCAAGATCAATATCCTCTATCACATCGGGTTTGAGATGTGTGAGTATTCTATCCAACAAATCACCTGAACCTAGTCCATTGATGGCTGATATAATCTGAGGCTCACCCAGACCGAGTTTATAAAACTCTGGCGCTTGATACTGCCACTCATGAGTATCTGCTTTATTAGACACTAAGATTACTGGCTTGGTAGCCCTCCTAAGTATCTGAGCAACTTCAACATCAAAATCGGTTATTCCATTTTGAATATCCACCAAAAACAGAATCACATCTGCTTCTTCGATGGCCAATACCACTTGTCGTTTGATTTCATCTTCGAATACATCTGATGAATTAATTACCCACCCACCGGTGTCAATAACCGAAAATTCACGACCATCCCACTCGCATTTTCCGTATTGACGGTCACGAGTAGTTCCAGCTTCTTCATTTACGATAGCTCTCCGACTGCTTGTCAGTCGATTAAAAAGAGTTGATTTCCCTACATTAGGACGACCAACAATAGCAACAATATTTCCCATAATCTAATAATATCTAAAGGTTTAGATATTCACATTCCATTTAATCTTCAAGACAGATTTTCACAAATCATGCTTGTGGGTGCAAATACTTTATAATGAACCGCAAAGGTACGGTTTTAAATCGAATTCGAAAACAAACAACAAAAAGGTTCTATAACAAATTAGGTGGGTGAAACCAAAGAAAAAGTGAAACCACAAAAGGTCACAAAAAACATATCACATTGAACACATTGAGAAATTCAGTCATTAAAAAATAAGGACACATAGTTTGCCTTTCGGCAAGTTGGTCGATAACAAAGAAAAAACCAAACCATATAGATATATAGTTGGGGATAGAAATTTCACCTACGGCGTCTGATATGATGATTTTTTGAACACAAAGACACAAAGTCGCTATCGCAAAGCAAATATCGCGAAGCAAATATCGCGAAGCTATTATCGCAAAGCAAATATCGCCGAAGGCAAATATCACGAAGTAAATATCGCGCAGCAACTATCGCCGAAGGCTAATATCGCGTAGCTACTATCGCAGAAGGCTACTATTGCCGCAGGCATTAATATACTCGCCATGCTCGGCGCACACAAAAAAGGTCAAACAAAACAAATTGCTTGACCTTTCTTCTAAATGTGGGCGTTGAGGGATTCGAACCCCCGACCCTCTGCTTGTAAGGCAGATGCTCTGAACCAGCTGAGCTAAACGCCCGAATTTTATTTCGGTTATCCCTTTCTCCAAAAGTGGTGCAAAGATAGACTAAATATTTGATTTGAAAAAATGGTTTGATGTGTTTTTTATAAAAAAATCAACAAAAACAGACTAAACTCCTGATTTAAAGATTATAAAATATGACAAAAAGTAAATTAACAAGGAAAATCATTTGAAAGTTAAAAATACACTATATTTGCACTTAGAATAAAAATGATATAACAAAAACACATTACTGTAAGATAACAGCACAATTTTATTTGATTTATTTCTCATTTACAATAGGGTTAGGGAGTTTTAAACTGTCATATCAATAGAGAGACTGGTGAATATTTTATTGGACGATTTACGTAACGGAAGTCATAAGGCATTCGAAGAGCTATTTACACGCTACTATGAGGCCTTATGTAGATACGCATACTCACTCCTCAAGAACCGCGACGAAGCAGAAGAACTTGTTCAGCAAGTATTTTTCAAACTTTGGGATCAAAAAGAAAACATCAACATCCAAACATCTATTAGCTCCTATCTTTATAGAATGGTCCACAATGGAGCAATAAATCTATCTCAATTAAAACGAAACACAAATACTATCAGTATCAATTACATTAATTTCTCCGACATTGAAAGCGGTGATGAATCGGACTCCATTGCACAAGAAGACCTAAACAATGTATTTGAAAAAGCGTTGGAACAATTGCCTGAGCAAAGCAGAGTCATCTTCGAATTGAGCAGAAAGCGCCATCTAAAAAACAACGAAATAAGCGAAAAGCTTAAAATTTCCGTTAAGACTGTAGAAGCACATATTACTAAATCACTCAAACACCTTAGGGTTGAGCTGAAAGATTTTTTTGTATTCGCAATTTTAATTCAACTATTCAAATAAATGAGTCTAAAACACAACATATTGCTAGACAAATACTTCAGAGGTACTGCTACCACTGAAGAGTTGGACGCATTAGAAAAGTGGATAGCTCAATCGCCCGATAATCAAAAACTATTTGATAACGCAACCTTATTGTTCGAACGAATAAATTTGAATGATGAAACAGCTCTTAAATTCAATGTTAGCAAAGCAGAGAAATCATTTAGAAACCACATTCAACCAACTCCTAGCACAAAAAAAACACATCGACCCAATAAGTATTTCTGGACAGGTATAGCAGCAGGTATTGCAGTGCTAATTTCTATTTCCATTTTTACGTTGAATCACTCTCAAGAATTTGGAGAGGGAGAGCTGGCATACACCACCTCATCAAACACGCTATACAAAACACTACCAGACAGCACTATCATCACACTTTCAAAAAACAGCAATCTAACATACTGTAAAAAAACATCGGGACATAAGCAAATAATCAAACTACAAGGAGAAGCAAATATTGACATTTCACCCAAAGAAAGTGGGAATGTCATAGTTGATGCAGGTGATGTGTTCATTCATGACATTGGAACAGTATTCACCGTTACTGCCTACCCTCACGATAAATTTGTTAAGGTTATAGTTCACGAAGGGAAAGTCAATTTTTACTCAAAAAACAACAAGGGCATACTTCTTTCCACTAATGAAACAGGCATCTACAACAAATCTACGAAGCAGTTTGAGAAAATCAGCGTTCTACAACCAGAAAACACTGACACCCTAGAACAACAATCAGCACTTATTGAATACAAAAACAAAGACCTATCAGAAGTAATTCGAGACATCAATAAAAGATACAACACTCATATTTACATCAACGACAATTCGTTAGGTACGCAAAAGATAACAGCATCTTTTGACGATGAAAATTTGGATGTGGTACTCGAAGTTATTTCAGTAGCGATGAATATCAAAGTAACCAAAACGAAAAAAGGCTATTTACTCGAAAAAAGAGAGCTCGAATAAATATGAAATACTTTCCAAAAAAAATAGTATTATCATTGGTGCTACTTATATCACTTCAGTGTCCTTTACTAAGCCAAGAACATAACAAAACCAAGGTAACAATACAGCATGGAAAAATTTCACTCATAAAGCTAATAGATATCTTAAAAAAGCAAACTGGCTATTCATTTGCATACGACTGCAAGCTTATTGATCCAAACAAAATGGTCATCTGCGATTTCCCTCCAAACTCAGACATAGAAACCATTCTTAACCAATCACTTCCGACATCTATAGCATATAAACAAAAAGGAAATCATATCATTCTATTTTCGACTAGACCAGTTGCTAAAATTACAGCTATTACTACCAAAGCCATATCGGTGGCTACACCCATTATTAATATTAAACCAATAATAATAACTCAAGAGGCAAAGCGGGACACAATACAGCAACCTACCTCGGTGGTGGTTAAGGATATTTCCATTCACCCATCGATAGAGAAGTATAAAACAGACTCTATTAAGTCCATTCAAGACACACCTACAGTAAGAAAGGACACACTAAGAGAACGGATAAACCCAACAACACACACTAAAAACATTGCAAATAAGACAATTGCTGATACGCTAACTACAAAAAAAAATAATCTCATCGTCGAATTAGAACTAGCTGGCTACAATAAACTTGGATGCGTATCGACACGTATTGGATACAAAAAAATTTACAGTCTAATATCGTATAGTTTAGACTTCAAATCAGCTAATTGGATGGGTGCAGGTATGGGTTGCAAATTTCCATTGTTAAAAAAAATAGAATTATCTACAGAACTCAGCTACAACAAACTTATTGGAGGTGACAGTTTTAAAAATGGTCTTACAGCCTCTACCCTACAACTAAAACCTATATTAAGCTATGAATTATTTGGATTTCTAAAAATTATTGTAGGTCCAGAGGTCTACTTACTCACAAAAAAACTTACCGACCCTTCCACCAGCCAAGTCATAAAAGCTTCTCCAAGTTATGGATATGGCGTATATTTTGGGACCAGAATAGATCTAAACCGACTTTTTCTTTCACAAAACATCAAGTTTCAAAACTAGCCTCTCTGTTATATTCTACTCCATCGAGTTTTTGCCATACTACATTTCAATCTAAAATGTAATGAGTTTTTTGACTAGTCCCACCAATATTAGACTATATAATTATTGCTCTAAAACCAAAATTTGCTTACATTTGTAGACTGAAAGTAGTATCAACCAACCACTATCACTGGTTTCATAGTTAAAACTATGTTAAAAACGATTTTCAAGTAGTGGTAGTTGCCATAAAAATTGTCTTACATATACAAACGAGGGATGAACTTATCACTGGCCGAGCTCCAAAATGAGAATCAAAAAGCATTTGAACTCTTTTTTGATTACCATTACGACCAACTGTGCAAATATGCATTTTCCATACTTAGAAACATGGACGATGCGGAAGACGTGGTACAAAAGTCTTTCTTCAAACTATGGGATCAAAGATTGACTATTAACATTAAAAGTTCAATTCTTGCTTACTTGTACAGAGTCATTCATAACGATTGTCTTAATACATTGGAGCTGTTATCCAGAAAGAACACGCTAAGTCTAGAGCTTGTAAACGACTCTTTTGTATCTGTTGACAATGGTGTAAGTAGTGATATCGAATGCTCAGAATTGCAGTCGGCAATTGACAAATCACTTTCATCACTACCTAATCAGTGCAGAAAAGTATTTGAATTGAGCAGAGTCAACCAGCTATCTTATAGCGATATAGCTAGCGAATTGTCTATTTCGGTTCACACTGTAGAAAACCACATTGCAAAGGCTTTAAAGATTCTCCGTGTTGATTTAAAAGAATTTTTACTGTTTATTATTTTATTGATTATCTAAATATCATGCTTGAACATCACCACATACTACTTTCAAAATACTTTGGTGGC
>CANIXM010000039.1 GCA_947471245.1 Paludibacteraceae bacterium
ACTTACTCCATTCCTGCTTGGATGGCAAAAAAATATCCTGATATATTGGTGGAAAAAGCCGACGGCACCAAAATGGGATATGGCATTCGCCAAAACTTTGATATCACCAACCCCGATTACGTTCGCTTGTCGGAAAGAATCATCCGCAAAATGATGGAAAGTTGTGCTAAACACCCTGCCATCATTGGATTTCAGGTGGATAATGAACTAAGCAACTACGGCGCCAACAACAAAAGCTATTTTGATAACTTTGTGAAATATGTAAAAGAAAAATACAAAACCACCGACAATCTCAACAAATCATGGGGGCTCAATTACTGGGGTATGACGGTAAACGATTGGAACGATTTCCCTACGCGTCGCAATTCCACCAACCCGTCTTACAAGTTACAATGGGATCTATTCGGACAAAAAGTGGAAGCCGATATGCTCAACTGGCAAGCTCGTATTGTAAAAGAATACCAACGTCCCGATCAGTTCATCACGCACTGCTTTATGCCTTGGATTTCGAGCATAGACCAACTTCGTGGCACACAAGAAATGGAATTTCCAGCATTGAATGTATATCATGGCACTCAAGGTGGCGCAAAAGGTGAAGACGTGATGTGGTCTGACGACTATTTCCGTTCGCTGAAAAAGACCAACCACATCGTTACCGAAACCAATGCCCAAAGCACCAGTTGGGATTCACGTCAGTATCCACCCTTTGACGGTCAGCCACGCTTGTTTACTTACTCACACATTGCATGTGGTGCCAATATGGTGGAATATTGGCATTGGCATTCCATCCACTGGGGACAAGAGACTTATTACAAAGGCGTTCTGTCACATGACCTAGAGCCCAACCGATTCTACAAAGAAGTATCCGTGATAGGCAATGAACTAAAAAAAATCGGACCAAAACTGGTAAACCTTAATATCAAAAATGACGTAGCGATACTTTATAGTCGTGAGTCTGAATTTGCGATAGGACACATGCCGCTCAAAGACGGAAACACCTACATGGACATCTTGAAACAAATGCACAAAACAGCGTTCAGGCTCAATATTGGGACTGACTTCGTATTGGCAGAAAATGCAAACTTTGATGGCTATAAAGTACTCATAGTGCCACCACTTTATGTGGCTACAGACAACTTGCTTAAGAAAATTTCTGATTTTGTAAAAAATGGAGGTCATGTAATCATGGCATTCAAAAGTGGATTCTGCAACGAGAACTCAGAAGTGCGTCACGTAAAAGCACCTGGTCCACTACGCGAAGCAGCCGGATTTTACTACCAAGAATTTTCGACTATCGGCACATTGGCACTTAAAGACAATCCATTCCAAGTGAGTGATGATGCCAACAAAGTGTACAACTGGGCCGAATACCTGATTCCCGAAACGGCCAAGGTACTTGCCTATTATGCCGATCCTAACTTTGCGAAATATCCTGCCATTACCGAGAATAAATTTGGCAAGGGAAGTCTCACTTACGAGGGCTGCATCGTTTCGGATGAAATCCAAACCAAGCTGATGCTCAACAAAGCATTGGAACTAGGCCTCACCACCAAAGATGCTATCACCTACCCCATTGTCACCAAACATGGCGTAAACGAAGCGGGAAAAACCATTCGCTATTTCTTGAATTATTCTGGCGAGGATAAAACATTTAAATACACCCAAGCTGGCGGTACCGACCTCCTTACCAACACGAAAATAAAAACAGGTGATGACATCAAAATGACTCCTTGGGGCGTGGTGATAGTGGAAGAATAACCCAAACTGATACTTCTATCTCAAGACAAACAGTGTCAAGTAACTGACACAAAACAAAATACTGGATATTTGAAAAATATTTTCTAAGACCGTGTGATATTTCTCTTATTGCTGCGAATAATAGTTAAAACGATCAAACAAACTCGAAGTGGACAAAGAGAGATTTATTGCTGTCATTAAAGCCAATCAGAACTTAATTTACAAAATCTGCCATTCTTATTGCTCCGACACTGAAGACTTTAAGGATTTGCAACAAGAGATTCTGATTCAATTATGGAATTCATTTTCAAAATTCGACGGACGCGTCAAAATTTCAACATGGATTTACAAGATTGCCCTGAACACTGCAATTTCATTTTATCGGTCTGATAGCAGACACAGAGGTAAAAAAGTAAAAATTGACGAGTCAATTCTGTCACTCCCCAGTTTCGAGATGGATTCTGAACAGAACGAGAACATAACAATGCTCTATCATTTTATTGAGCGTCTGGGTGAATTTGATAAAGCGCTTATTCTGCTTTATCTGGACGACAACAAATACAAGGACATTGCCGAAATTCTTGGTATTTCAGAATCCAATGTAGCTACAAAAATTAATCGGATTAAAAACAGTCTGAAAGAACAGTTTAGTAACATTTAAAAAAAACTTGAAATCATGGAATTAGACGAATTGAAAAGTGCATGGACACAGTATGATAAAAAACTCACAGAAAATCTGAAATTAAACGAAGAGTTGATTCGAAAAATGAATCTCAACCATTCAAAAAAAGAAATGCAAAAGCCACTTTTTTCTGAACTTCTCAATTTGACAACAATGTTTATATGTGTCGTTTATTTTACGGCTTCCTCTATTCGATTTATAAACGAACCAAAGTTTTGTATTCCAGGATTTATTATTGTTGCATTGTGTCTAGTTATCGTTGTTTTCTCAGTGATAAAAACAAATAGAATTTTAAATATTGATTATTATGGCACATCCTTGATTGAACTACAAAAGGACATTTCAAATTTGAAAAAACTAATCCTAATACTTAGAAAATACGAATTTTATTCGATTCTTATCTTTTTAATTGTGATTTTTCCTATTTCATTCAAATCCATTCTCAATATTGACATTTATCAAAATATTAAACTTTATGCAATAGAGGTGATTATGGCTTCCTGCATAAGTTTTCCATTAACTATATGGATTAATAAATATCTTTACGACAAAAAAATTGAAAATGTAGAAAAACTTCTCGATGATTTAAACAGATTCGAGAAAGAAGAATAACGAACAGCAGATGGCGTAGGTCTCACACAGGCTTACGCCATTTTTCTTTGTGATTTTACTACCAAAGGTAATGATACTAGTGGTTTCAGAAGATTCCAGCATTACTTTTATCCATTAGCCCACATATTCACATCTTCATTCCTACTTTTAGCACTCCCACTTAATCACCACAACCCAGTTTTTAACATTTATTTTCGGTTATAACCGAAAATAATAGTATTAATTTTCGGTTATAACCGAAAATATCATCTATATTTGTCAAATAAAATTCCTCCTTATGATAAATAGAGATATTCTGAATGCTCTGAAAGCACGATTATTCAAGGGAAAAGTAATCATTCTGACTGGCCCAAGGCAGGTTGGAAAGACTACATTGCTGAAACAACTGACCAATGAGTTAGACTTTAACTCGGTGATGTTTCTAAATTGTGACGAACCAGACACTTCCTATTTATTACAAAACGCAAGCTCTACACAACTGAAAAATTTAATAGGCTCCCATCGACTTATCTTGATAGATGAGGCACAAAAAGTGGACAATATAGGTCTAACGCTAAAACTGATGGTGGACAACATCAGTGACATTCAAATAATTGCCACAGGCTCATCTGCATTTGATTTAAGAAACAAACTCAACGAACCACTAACTGGACGTAAATTCGAATATCACCTGTATCCTTTTTCCACACGCGAACTTGCACGTAACTCTTCCATGATAGAAGAACGAAGATTACTAGAACAGCGTATGATTTATGGAATGTATCCCGATGTAATCAATTATCCATCAGACAAACAGAGATTACTCGTGGAGCTAACAAACAGCTATTTGTTTAAAGACATATTGGCTTACAAAGATGTCAGACGACCAGAGGAACTGAATAAATTGTTACGAGCTATAGCGTTTCAAGTAGGAAGCGAGGTGTCATTTAACGAACTGGGGAGAACGCTCGGGATGGACAAAGAAACAATAGAGCGATACATCAACCTACTAGAAAAAGTATTTGTCGTATTCCGGCTAAGTTCGTTCAGCCGAAATCTACGCAATGAGCTCAAGAAAAGTAAAAAAATCTATTTTTATGACAATGGCATACGCAATGCGTTGATCAACAATTTCGCTCCCTTGGAAATGAGAACAGATGCCGGAGCATTGTGGGAAAACTTTATTATCAGCGAGCGAAAAAAACGAAATGATTATGACGAGATATATGTAAACAGCTATTTTTGGCGCACCCAAGGTCAACAGGAAATAGACTTGGTAGAAGAAAAAGATGGTATTTTACATGCCATTGAGTTTAAATGGAATGAAAACAAAAAATCAAAATTACCTGCCACATTTGCCAGCGCTTATCCCAAACATACATTTGACACCATCACGCCAAGTAATTATCTGGAATTTTTGCTTTAATCACATCCATTTCTTACTATTGGGGACTCGACTTACATCGAAATTTATTCGTTTATAAAACTCAAAATTTGTATCTTTGCACAAAAAGCGATTTATGTTTTCCACAGCGATAGAAAAATTTATTCAAGCCAATAATTATCCGAGCTTTAAGCCCAAAGCCATACTGTTTGATATGGACGGTGTGCTGATGGACTCTATGAAATTTCATGCAAAAGCATGGGTTGAGTCAATGGAAGAGTCAGGGTTTGAATTTTCTATCACCGAAGCCTATATGAACGAAGGCAGCACAGGTCATGCCACCATCAATCGGGTTTTCATACGCGAAAAAGGTAGAGAAGCCACGGAAGAAGAGAAGAAACGAATCTATAAATTAAAATCTGAGTGTTTTGATGCATGTGGAAAAGCCGAACGGATGCCTTACGCTTTGGAATTACTTCAAAAAATAAAAGCTGAAGGCATTGAAATACTGGTAGTAACAGGCTCTGGGCAACCAAGTCTATTGGATGGACTGAACAACCATTTTCCAGCCATTTTCCAAAAAGACAAAATGATTACTGCCTTTGATGTCAAGCACGGCAAACCACACCCCGAACCTTACCTGATGGCGTTGGCAAAAGCCAATGTGCAACCATGGGAAGCGGTAGTGATAGAAAATGCGCCCATGGGCGTGGAATCAAGTATAGCTGCTGGCATCTTCACCATAGCTGTCAATACAGGACCACTTGACCCGAAAATTCTTGAAGAAAAAGGTGCCAATGTGGTATTGAGCGGGATGAAAGAATTGTATGAAAAGTGGGATGCGTTCCAACAAGCTTGGCATACTACTGCTCATTCATAAAAGAGTATAGTTACAAACAATCATTGAATCGCATTGCCCTCCCTGGGTGGAGCTTGCGAAAGAAACTTAATCTTATGCAAATAATAAAATATCCAGCTCGAAGTGAATGGGCATCGCTCCTCACTCGTCCTACGTTTGACAATACATCTCTGTTTGCCACCGTTCAAAAAATTCTGGACGATGTGAAATCTCGTGGCGACAAAGCGGTGAATGAATATACCGAGCAGTTTGACAAAGTGAAAATAGCCAACTTAGAGGTCACCAAAGAAGAAATTGCAGAAGCAGATAAACTAGTTTCTCAGCAGTTGAAGCAAGCCATAGAAATGGCGCGTCGCAACATTTGGAAATTTCACAACGAACAACAACGCGACCTACCTGAAGTACAAACCTCTCCAGGCGTTTTTTGTTGGCAAAAAGCCATCGCCATAGAGAAAGTGGGACTTTACGTACCAGGAGGAACGGCACCACTTTTTTCTACCGTGCTCATGCTCGGAATACCCGCACAAATAGCTGATTGCAAAGAAATTATCCTCTGCACACCACCCAACAAAGAAGGAAAAATACACCCTGCAGTACTCTATGCTGCAAAAGTAGCTGGAGTGCATCGCATCTTCAAAGTAGGTGGAACACAAGCCATTGGAGCCATGGCTTATGGCACTGAGTCAATTCCAAAAGTTTACAAAATATTTGGTCCAGGCAATCAGTACGTGACAGCTGCCAAACAAATAGTCTCACTGCGTGATGTAGCTATAGATATGCCCGCAGGTCCATCGGAAGTAGAAGTGATAGCCGATGATTCGGCCAATCCAGCTTTCGTGGCTGCCGACTTACTATCGCAAGCCGAACATGGCGTGGATAGCCAATCCATTCTGATAACGATTTGCGAAAATCTGGTGGAAAAAGTGCAGGAACAAGTGGCATTACAACTAGAACAACTACCACGCAAAGAACTTGCAGCCAAAGCACTGCAAAACAGCAAAATAATCGTTGTCAAAACATTGGAAGAAGCTGTAGAAATGACCAATGAATATGCACCTGAGCACTTGATTATCTCTACTCGCTATTACATGGGAGTGGCTGCCAATATTGTAAATGCTGGTTCGGTATTCTTGGGGAATTACACACCAGAGAGTGCTGGTGATTATGCTTCAGGCACCAATCACACCTTGCCAACGAATGGTTATGCCAAAGCATACAGCGGTGTGAATTTGGACAGTTTTGTTAAGAAAGTCACCTTCCAGCAAATTTCACCCGAAGGCCTCACCAATCTGAGCAATGCCATTATCCTGATGGCCGAAAGCGAAGAACTGATGGCTCATAGCAATGCCGTAAAAGTACGCCTTGCTCACGATGATGATGAAGAACCATTTGATAATTGCACAAGAAGATAAAAAAAGCCCATAAATCCTCCGCCAGCTGGCGGAGACTTTTGAGTGTGTGCAAATAAAAAAACTATCGCCATAGGCAAATATCGCCAAAGGCTAACATCACAAAGTATCTATCGCCGAAGGCAAATATCACGAAGTATCTATCGCCGTTAGGCAAATATCACAAAGTTAATATCGCCGAAGGCAAATATCGCGAAGCAAATATCGCCAAAGGCAAAATATCCATAAATATGAAAAACCTTGACCAACTATTACGCAATAATATCCGTGACCTACAACCCTACTCTTGCGCACGCGACGAGTTCAAAGGAGAAGCTTCGGTCTATCTGGATGCGAATGAAAATCCATACAACTCACCCTTCAATCGTTATCCAGATCCACTACAATTGGAAGTAAAAGAGAAGATTTCCGCCATCAAAAACGTAGCATCGGAAAACATCTTTCTTGGAAATGGAAGCGATGAAGCCATTGACCTGCTATATCGCGCATTTTGTGAGCCACGAGTGGACAATGTGGTGGCCATTGAACCGACTTATGGCATGTACAAAGTGAGCGCTAACATCAACGACATAGAGTATCGCAAAGTGTTGCTGGACGAAAACTTTCAGTTTACCGCAGCAAGCATTTTGGAAGCATGTGACGCTAACACCAAACTGGTATGGCTCTGCTCACCCAATAACCCTACGGGAAATAACCTTAACCCTAAAGAAATTATCAGTTTGCTAAAAACTTTCGAAGGGATAGTGGTGGTAGATGAAGCATATATCGACTTTGCAGGCGTGGAAAGTTTTTCTACACTTCTGGGTCAGTATCCTAATTTGGTGGTTTTACAAACCCTTTCCAAAGCATGGGGAAGTGCCGCAATTCGTCTTGGGATGGCATTTGCATCTACGGCTATCATTCAGGTATTAAACAAAATAAAATATCCGTACAATGTCAACATGCTTACACAAAGACAAGCGCTTGAAGCATTGAACAATGCAGAAAAAGTACATGCTTGGGTTGAGATTTTACTTGATGAAAGAAAAAAACTCATTGGCATGCTTGAAGAGCTTGCACTCGTTGAACACATTTACCCTACTGACTCCAACTTCATATTGGTGAAAGTGACTGATGCAGATGCCATTTACAATTATTTGGTAAATCAAAGCATAATCGTGCGAAACAGAAATTCGGTCAAATTATGTGGTGGATGTATTAGAATAACAGTAGGCACACCCAATGAGAATACAATCCTTATTGAAGAGTTGATAAAGTTTGGTATTTAATCATCCCTGACGATAGCATTTTTCACTATCTTTGCTAGCAATTCAAAAAAAAATCAATGTTTGAAATCATAATAAAAGGAATACTTATCGGGCTATGTGTTTCAGTTCCTGTGGGACCGATAGGTATGTTAATTATACAACGCACATTCAACAGAGGCAGAGCACACGGCATAGCTACTGGCCTTGGGGCTACTTTCTCTGACTTGGTTTACACCATCATTACCCTGTTTTTCCTAAGCTTTGTAATCGATATTATTGATCAATATAAATTTGCCATTCAGCTAGTGGGCAGCCTCTTGGTGATAGCCTTCGGAGTCTACACCTACCGTAGCCACCCACATCAGATAAAGCCCAATGACACCAAAAAGCACTCACTATTTGGTGATTTCATGACTTCGTTTGGTCTCACATTTTCCAATCCACTGGTACTTTTTCTATTGATTGCACTGTTTGCCAGATTCCAGTTTATCAATAATACAACCACATTTTTCTTGAGTGTTGTCGGTATTTCTTCTATTTTAGCAGGCGCTATACTTTGGTGGAGTGTGTTGACTTACTTGGTTAGTCACTTTAAAAACAGAGTCAACGAGCGTGGGCTAAGGATTATCAATCAAGTAACTGGCTCTATCATCATCATCATCGGATGTGTGGGTACGGTTTTGGGGCTAATTAACTAATCTTTCACTCTACTGATGGCATGCAGAATGTACAGGTACTCACCTGTGATGCTTGAAATAATTCCTTTCTTGTCTATCCTGTCAATTTTCACACATCCCGAAGCATGAATAATCTCAGTATTGCTGAGCAATATTCCTACATGTGTAACATCACCTTCCGAATTGGAGAAAAATGCCAGGTCACCTTCTTGAACGTTATCTAATGAGTCAATAGGCTCTCCTACTGCTATTTGCTGTGAAGCATCACGTGGGAGTTGCACTCCACATATTGAATATGCCAGCTGAACTAAGCCAGAGCAATCTACCCCAAAAATACTCTTGCCACCCCACAGGTAAGGTGTGTTTAAAAATTGAATTGCAACAGCTATCAGGTTAGGTTTTGAATAGCGAGGTAGAAATAAATCCGAATTATCTGACAGTTCGTACCAATCACTTCCCAACTTAAACCGATTATCACTGATAGGTCCGATGACACTTCCGGCAGACAAAATCATTTTCTGCCGATCACATGCTTTAATTGCGGTTATAAAAGGTTTTGCTAAAATTCGTTTATCTGAATTAAAGCCGTCAGCAGCAATTAAATCAACCATTTTTATGTCCACCCAACCTTCATAGCCATCTGAAACGTTTTTTACTTTTAGCCACGGGGGTGAC
The DNA here is from genome assembly GCA_947471245.1 of Paludibacteraceae bacterium. Classification (GTDB taxonomy): domain Bacteria; phylum Bacteroidota; class Bacteroidia; order Bacteroidales; family Paludibacteraceae; genus Paludibacter. The sequence continues at coordinate 9,262 of CANIXM010000039.1, forward strand.
ACTTTCAGTACTTCAACCTCCTCCCCAAATAGAAGCTGAGATATCATTTCGCTACGTTCGCTTTGGTCAGCCCTCATGGGGACAATGCTCAGTGTGATGATTCCAATCATATTTTGTATGTGTAATGAACAAAAATACAGAATGTTTAACAAATTCTTTTCAATTATGATTATTTTTGTATCTTGTATCCAAATAGGTGAAACTGGGGGTATTCGTTCCAACAACTACAAAAGAGTTTCAAAAGAAATATACCAGCACCGTCACTTAATAATACGTACAGAATCAACCTTACAGCTTGCATCTAAACCCTTGTAACTACCTACTTATGACAAGCAGACTATCAAAAAAACAACTCAATGACTTTGGGGCAATCGGTCTATTCATTGCTACGATTGTAATTATCATATTATTATTCCCAACTGAAAACAAATTCATTTATCAATTTGAAGTCGGAAAGCCATGGACCTACGAACTGATGACTGCTTCGTATGATTTTCCTATTTACAAATCGAAAAATCAAATCAATGAAGAGCGCGAAAAGGTGCTTACAGATTACTCTCCTTTTTTTCGCACGGACACATCAGTCGTTTCGTTACAAATCGTCAAATTACTAAGCGACCGTCAAAAAAGCGATGGTATATCACCAATGAATGCGGCTTTCATCACC
>CANIXM010000040.1 GCA_947471245.1 Paludibacteraceae bacterium
GGTATTTGCAATGGATGTCAATTGATGGTAGAGCTTGGTTTGGTTAATCCAGATCATGACATCAAACCAAAAATGCTTCACAATAATTCGCACAAATTTGAATCATCGTTTGTTGGTCTTACCATTCCACAAAATGAGTCTGTGATGTTCGGATCACTCAGTGGCAGCAAACTAGGCGTGTGGGTAGCGCACGGCGAAGGAAAATTCCAATTGCCCAAAGCCGAAAGCGAATACAACATTATTGCAAAATACAGCTATGATGCTTACCCTGCTAACCCTAATGGTTCGGATTACTCAGTAGCAGGTATCTGCTCCAATGACGGACGCCACTTGGCCATGATGCCTCACTTAGAGCGCGCCATTTTCCCTTGGCAATGGGCACACTACCCAGCTGATAGAAAGAATAGCGACCAAATCACTCCATGGGTGGAAGCATTTGTAAATGCTAGATTGTGGGTGGAAAAGAATAAGTAATTTGTAAAAAACAATACGCCGTAGCTAAACGTTCGGCGTAATAAAATGGAGTCTCCTGATTTCCATTTATTTCAAACACAAAAGGCGCGATTTTTCGTGCCTTTTGTGTTTGAAATAGGTGTGTATTTTCATTCAACTAAAATGGGGATTCTACGAAGGCGAAACCATCCGCCTTTCTCTGGTTTGAAACCTGCTAATTACTTGTAGATTATTGTGTTTTTGCTCCGCGATGCATTAAAAGTGTATGTTTAAAGAGTAGGTTACAAGCGAGCTTCGTCTACTCATTTAGGCTAAGTGCATTTTCATAAGTATTTATCCAATTCTCGTTTTAAGTTATCCGAAATTCCTGTCAGAGGTAATCGGAGCTCAGCACTATTAATCAGTCCTTTTTTTGCTAAATAATACTTAATTGGCGCAGGATTAGGCTCTTTGAAAAGCAAAGGAATAAATTTCTCGATAGTCGTCCAAGTTGCTAAGGCTGCCTTTTGGTCATTTTTGTCTATGGAGTCAATGATTGAAACAAATTTCTCAGTCTCTAAATGAGAAGAAGCTAATATCCCTCCATCTCCTCCGAGTGCTAAGTTTAAATAAAATAGAATATCCTCCCCTGTTAGTACAGAAAAGTTATCAGGACGATTAAATATTAAATCCATTGTCTGATTAATATTCCCACATGAATCTTTGACCCCTACAATATTATCCAATTCTGCGAGCTTGAATAGAGTGTCGTTCTCTATATTTCTTCCTGTTCTATATGGAATATTATATATAATTATGTTTAGATATGTTGACTCTGATATTGTCTTAAAGTGTTCATATATGCCATTTTGATCAGGTCTGCTGTAATATGGAGAAACAGATAGAATTCCATCAATTTTATATTTTTCAACAATTTTTAGCTGTTTCAAGATCTTGTTGGTGTTATTCCCACCTAATCCGTAATATATCGGGAGTCTATTATTGTTGAACTCCACCGTCTTTTCCAGCAACTCCTCAAATTCATAATCTTCGATGGTTGGACATTCTCCAGTTGTTCCGTTGGGAATCAAACCCGATATCCCTTTAGGAGTGTAAAAATCTATTAATTTCTTATACGATTTATAATCAATTTCATTATCAGAAAACGGTGTGACAATTGGTAACCAAACTCCTTTTAATCTATTCATATTTCTACTGTTTATATTATTGTTCTTGGTTTTCTTTGCATTTTGGCTAATGAGCGTCAGGTGGGAATCATCCACTGTCTCAAACCTTGTTGTCTTTTAAAATATCTTTATTAAGTATATAATGCCTACGCAAGAGCCAATTATTACTACTATCCATTTAAATACTTCGGGATTGAGTTTACTGGTAAAATGACCGCCGGTATAACCTCCCAGCAATGTGCCCATAGCCATAGTTAAAGCAAATGCCCAGTTTATCTGTCCAGAAAATATAAAGTAGATGGCTGCGGTTACATTTACAATTAGTGATATGGCTTGCTTTAGAATATTTAAATGAGTTAACTGGTCTTTTAAAAAAATACCCAATGTGGCTAACAGGATTACTCCTAAACCAGCGCCAAAATAACCCCCGTAAATGGCTGAAATAAAAACTGCAATAATAAGTCCAGTATAATATGGTTTTAGTTGGCGTTTTTGGCTAATTTGTAACGCAACCCATTTCTTTACTGGATTTTGAACAGCCAGTAAAACGGTAGCTATAAGAATCAAGAATGGAACTAAAAGGTTAAACGATTTTTCATCCGAATTAAGTAATAAGTATCCACCTATCATTCCACCAATTATACTTACAGGTAACAGCCTAAAAAGCATCTTTTTTTGCAATTGAAACATGTGCCTCTGCGCATACACCCCTCCAAAATGCCCAGGACATAAAGCAACCGTATTTGTTATATTAGCTGTAATGGGAGGAAATCCAAGGGCGACAAGTACAGGGAAAGTGATAAGCGTGCCTCCGCCTGCTATAGAATTGGTAAAACCTGCCAAAAAAGCAGCTATAAAAGCAATTCCTAAAGAAGTAAAATCCATATTTAGTTTTTAAGGTAAATATTCATGATGCCATTGTTTGGCGATTGGCTCCAGCCTTCATCGAACTAGAATTGAAGCTATAGCCTTTAATTATTCATTCTTGCTTTTAACTATCCAAAGCGAGAGCCTTTCCGCCAATGGGCGGACACGCCTTTTAGCTACGAAGTAGGCAGGAGCCAGACGCCGAACAGAAAGAGCCTACGCTCATCTGAGATTCTACTAAGGCAAAACCCTCCTCTCGTTTCCAACCTACAGATTATTATCTTTTTTGCTCCGCGAGGCATTAAAAGTATATGTATAAAGAGTAGGTTACAAATGAGGGGGAAGTGGAAGTGTCTTTAGGTTATTAAGTTTTCGTAATTTTATTTCTGATTTTCAAATAATTATAAAACAATATAAAGTATTCAATTATCATGAAAATCGGGAACACTAATATAATTGGGTCATTTTTAACAACATATTCCCAAATGCCAAATACTAATAATGCCAAATAAGCAATTACTGTCATTTTATTCATTTGAAAATTCAGTCGAACACTTGTGCTGTCGATTTCGTAATTAATTTTACCGACAATCTTTAATTGTCTGAAGTAATTAATATAGAATGTTCTTTTGAAAGTAAACTCATCGTTCTTTATTTCTCCGTAATATGGAGATTTTATCCTTTTGTTAATGCTTTTATAGTATTCAGAGTCAAAGAAACAAAAAGGATAAACAGGAAAATAATCGTTCTCTTTTCTACGTAATAGTCCATAAAGTGACTGGTTAAGTTCATTCCTGTTTTTATTAGTTCTTATTTGAGTCGAGAAATATATCATCTTAAAGATTTATTTTGTGGCTTATAGTAGTTGAGACAAAAGTTGGGTTCTAAATTTTCTTTCCTTAAAAATCTTTATCCCCCTCGTTTGCATCGATTGGTTAATGGTTATTTGTTTTAAATAAAACTATAATCACCTCAAAATCAACAATAAATTAAGTTTACAGAACTTTCACCTTACAAACATGGCACATTATACAAAATTGGGACAGAGAAGCCTACATTCAACCATGGTGTTGGTTTTGCCGCACCAAGACCTAACAGGTTTCAAAAACCTGTTAGGTCTGTTGGCAAGTGGCAAACATTGTAAAAGTGCGCGAGCATTTGCATTTTCTTGAAAATATTCGAGGTGTGGCCTTCTATTAAATCAATGCAGGCAGGATACTTATACGCCTCATTTGAGGTGTATGTAGTTCAACCAAGGCTTCCATACTGGGTCGTTCCGACCGCAGTAAGCCTAAGTATTAGCTGCTGGCAATTTGTTTTTTATATATTCAAAAGTTCAATAATTTCAGCTACAAATTTTTGGGATAGAGGAAGTAAGCGGGTAGCGGTTTCTTGGTCGAAATCAAAGAAATCGTTGTAATCGCCTTTTTGTCTTTTTTCAAATAAATCGGCGTAGTGCTTTGCCAGTTCTTTGTCAAATTTACCCGTTTTTACAAATAATTGCCCAAATTGTTGGCGTATGCCCGAATGGCTGGAAGATTCCACACCATGCTTAACCAATAAAGCACTTACAGCATAATAACAAGCATAGTACATTCGATTAATGGCTGTGTTCCAAAATTGGTTGTCAATATGTTTTTCTACCTCATGTAGTGTTTGGGTAGCCCGTTCTATACGGTATTGGGAGTATTCGTTTGGAGAGTATGTCATAATAATAATCCTTCACGCATTACATTGTGGAAGAATGGGGTAACGCTAAACTTGTAGTTCCATTCTTTTTCTGAATATACCATGGGGCTGATTACCTGCCCGGATTCAAATTCCAAATCATATAAAGTGGAGGTGATTTCTTGCTCCATTTCGGGGGTTATTATTTCTTTATTGAGCAAAATAAGAATGTCCCAATCGGACTCTTTTCGAGCCGTACCACGTACTCGTGAACCATATAAGTAGATTTTAGCAGAAGCATCTTTTTCTGTTACTAATCTTTTTATTTCAACTAATATTTTATTTAGGCGTTTCATTATTTAGCATTTTAGAAAATATTTCTACAAAGATAGAATGTTTTTATTAATTAACGTAGAAACATGTTTTTTCTTATTATGAGTATTTTTAAGGCTGTAAGTATCGGTTCTATTGCTTCAGCTTACGGTTGCCGCTATGGCATTGTGTAACATCAGCCGTGAGGATGATTTTCGCTCGATGTGACACCGAAAGTGTCAGCCGCTAACACATATTGCAAAACAAACAGCCCGAAGGCTGTGGCGCAGTACGATAGCCGTTGTTGAACTAAATCCCCTCGGAGAATGGCTTTAAATAGTACCGTTCTGCAAATACTTTACATTTATTTTTTGTTTATATCACAACTGTTATTCAAGATTTATTTAAACTATCCAATGGACTTGATCCCTTTATGTTTGATAAAAACCTTTGGTGTTGGAATCAATGCTACCACAAATATACAAAAGTTTTTGAAGTAGCACGATGAAAAAAAGAGCAACCGAAAAAATCAAATTTTCAGTCGCTCCGAAGTATGTTGGTGGAGATTACCAAACTCGAGCCAGTCACCTCCACACTACCAGTGTTGCGCTCTGTCTACTCGTCAACTTGTTTTCACGTCAACTCGAAAAAAAACTCAGTACATCATCCCAAACATCCACAGCGGAATTTTGTTGCCAAATCCGCTTTCCACGCCATCCACCGCAAGGTAACTGTCGGGAAGGTCTTTCAATTGAGTGAATCCTTTATTTCTACCACCAATTTCGAAGTTGTACTTTGAATCAATGACAAAATCAGCCGCTTTTGAGCTCGTGACGGCATGGTTCACTTTCAGCTGATTGGCAAAAAACGTTTCTCGCACATTACCCTCATTGGCCACAGAGGTACTCAAAGCATACAGCAGATTGGGGTTGTCAAGATAGATTTTATCAGGTTTGGTGAGAACACTCATTCCGCTGGCCTCTTTCCCCATTGCAAAAAGCAACCTAGCTTGATGCAACAAATGAATATAGCTAAGAAGTGAATTGCGAGATATTCCTAGCTCAGCGCTCAGCTTACTCACATTGGGAGTATAAGGCACCAACGAAGAAATGATACCCAGCAATTTTTTAATCTTAATACCCGAGCTATGCTCTATGTTGGAACATGAAGGCAAATCAGAATCAATAACTGCATTCACAATACCTCCCAAACGTTGAGGATAGGACTTCAGGTTCTCTTTAAAAATTGGGTAATACCCACATTCCAGATAGGCTGCAAACAATGGAAGAATCTTCAGACCTGATGTAATCTCTGATGCCAACGCAAAATGATTGGTAAGAATTTCTTCCAATGACAGTTTTTTGAAGTTAAGCCCCGTTTGTAGCACCAGATACTCACGAAACGACAATCCATAAAGCGAGTAATGTATCGCCCTACGGCTCAAGTCTGCACCCGATCGATAGATTTCAAGCATGGACGAACCTGTAAATACAATTTTCATGTTCGGATAACTATCATAGGCATTTTTAACCTCTATCGCCCAGTTGGGGTAGCGATGCACTTCGTCAAGAAACAATACCTCACCACCCATGACATAAAACCGCTCCACAAGCTCCGAAAGCGTATGAGTACTAAACCAGATATTATCCATACTCACATATAATGCTTTCGACTTATCTGGCATTTGCAGTTTGATGTATTGCAGCATTATGGTCGTTTTGCCAGTACCACGCGCCCCACTAATAGCTATCAATCGATTAGTCCAATCTATTTCATCATATAGATAACGTGTATGCTTTAAACTCATGGAGTCTAATAGCCTTTTATTTAATCGAATAAGTGTTTCCATGATTTACATTTATGAGCTACAAAGATACAATATTGTATATTACAAAAAACATTTTTAGTCAATTATTTTACTTCAAATAAAACATTCTTCATAAATTAATGTATTTTATAAATAACATTTTAAGCCTATATATGTATTTTATAGAAAACAATTTATATATATTATTGTATTTTTCAAACAACACTTTTAAGCTAATAATGTATTTTTAAAAATACAAATACAGAATTCAACATCAGAAATTATCACGCCATGGGTCATAATTTTGAATTGATAATTTTTTTGTCAGCTAAATAAATGGTAATTTTACAGGCTATATACAGCTCACAAGAGCCGCCAAGCATGACATGTAAGTGGTTCCTAAGAATTACAGTTGGATTTCCAAAAGCAAACTTGCAAACAATCAAACTTCTAGCTTGCGGCAAAATCAGTGTAAACACTCATGTAATTAACTGCAAACCAGCATTCAACACAAAGCCGAAAGACACTATTTGTCTGTATATGAATTGTGATTATTGTAGCCGAATTGACTGTTGCCACTGGTGAAAATTGGATAGGTAAATTGAGCAATAAAGAATTAAGAGCAATATTTCGATAAAAAAAACAATGTATAAACAGATCCTCATCTTCCTATTTTCAATTCTGATATCATTCCCTACTTGGGCAAGTACATCCGATACTACTTACACCGTTTATGACGATGGAGAATATACTACCACAAGTATTAAACGTATTAAAGCATCAAATGCAGCAGCTATAAACACTGTACAGGAATTAGTTCGTGAATTTGAGACAACACCGGGTAAACTGTTTGATTGGGCACTAAAAGACCTCGGATTTCAAGGACAAAAAGACAATGAATTGGTGATAGCACTCAAATCATCAACTTTTGACAAGAAAACAGGCATCACTCACGGACTGATAGATGTGATAGTACCAGGCATCAAGACATTTAAAAATGTCAAAATAGACGCCATTGTCAATGCCAAAACCTCCGCTACAGGCGTCACCAAAGCCATAGCCGACGTACTATATTCTGATATGCTATTAAAAAAAGCTTACGGGCAAATATTCGTAGTGCCTCATCGTGGAAATGAAGTGGTGATAACCTCTATTCTTAAAACCAAGTTTGGATGGTTTTTCAACATCTTCATTACCCAAAAACGATACAAAAGCATCGTGGAATGGAGAGTGAAAAAGTTTACCGAAAATATGTGTGACACCACCATTAAAAGCGACAAAACAAAAACGAAACAATAAAAAAAATCAATTTCGATTTCAAACTATTGAACACAACAATATTTTCTAATTAATAATCGTGAGCAATTGTCACGAAGCAAATACCAAGAATGGCTGAAAAAACATTACTAGAGAAACTCGAAGGACTTCAACATAAATTCGAAGAGATTTCAACCCTGATTACTGACCCATCGGTCATAACGGATCAAAAACGATTTGTAAAACTCAACAAAGAATACCATGACCTAGAACTCATCCTCAATGCAAAAAAGGAGTATGAGCTAGCATTGGCACACCTAGCAGAGGCGAAAGAAATTCTTGACACTGAGAATGATGCTGAGATGCGCGAAATGGCAAAACTGGAATTGGACGAAATAGAGCCGAAGATTCCGGAGATGGAGGAAAACATCAAATTACTCTTAATTCCAGCCGACCCAGAAGACAATAAAAATGCGATAGTAGAAATCAGAGGTGGAACAGGGGGTGATGAAGCTGCTATTTTTGCAGGTGATTTATTTAAAATGTACACCAAATACTGCGAAACCAAAGGCTGGCGTGTAGAAATAACCAATGTAAGCGAAGGAACATCGGGTGGCTACAAAGAAGCTATCTTTACTGTGTCAGGCGAAAATGTGTATGGCACATTAAAGTATGAGTCTGGTGTGCATCGCGTACAGCGCGTTCCACAGACAGAAACACAAGGACGTGTGCACACTTCTGCCGCTACTGTGGCAGTACTTCCAGAAGCCGATGCTTTTGATTATGAACTCAAAGAATCTGACGTGCGCGTGGATACTTTCTGCTCCTCTGGCGCAGGAGGTCAATCCGTAAACACCACTTACTCAGCCATCCGATTGGTGCACATCCCTACTGGCACTACCGTGCAATGTCAGGACGAAAAATCTCAACACAAGAACAAAGCCAAAGCGATGAACGAATTACGTTCACGCCTTTATGCCATAGAGCATCAAAAATACTTAGACGAAATTGGCTCCAAACGTAAAACGATGGTATCGACTGGTGACCGTTCTGCCAAAATACGTACGTACAATTACCCACAAGGTCGGATTACTGATCACCGCATCAATTTCACCATCTACAATCTATCCGCTTTTATGAATGGTGACATTCAAGGAGTGATAGACCAACTCATAGTGGCCGAAAATGCCGAACGTCTAAAAGAAAGTGAATTATAATAAAAAACCCCAACCTGAAGGGAACAATAAAAACGAACCTATAAAACTGAGCTCACAATCATGACTAAATTTGAACTATTTGAAAACATTCGACGTAAAAAATCTTTTCTTTGTGTAGGACTGGATACAGATGTAACCAAAATCCCTGAACATCTCTTTGAATTGTCTGATGATGCAATTTTTGAATTTAACAAAGCCATAATTGACGCTACTGCTGACTTATGCGTAGCTTATAAGCCCAATTTAGCATTTTATGAAAGTATAGGAATAGAAGGATGGGACATCCTTGAACGGACTGTGGAGTACATTCGCGCAAACTACCCCGATCAATTTATCATAGCCGATGCCAAACGAGGCGACATTGGCAATACATCGGCAATGTATGCAACTACATTTTTTGCCAATATGGACGTGGATTCGTTAACTATAGCGCCATACATGGGTGAAGATTCGGTGACTCCATTCCTCACCTACCCTGACAAATGGGTTACTTTACTTGCGTTAACATCCAACAAAGGAGCTTTTGATTTTCAATTTATCAAAGATGCAGAAACAGGTGAGCGACTATTTGAAAAGGTATTAAAAAAATCACTTGAATGGGGCACTGACGAAAACATGATGTATGTAGTTGGAGCCACTAAGGCAGAAATGCTAACAGATATTCGTTCCATTGTTCCATCACATTTCTTATTGGTACCAGGTGTGGGCGCTCAAGGAGGTAGCCTCCAAGAAGTGGCAAAATACGGACTTAATGACACTTGTGGACTGCTTGTTAACTCATCCCGACAAATCATCTATGCCTCTAGTGATGAACACTTTGCCACTGCCGCAAGAGAAGAGGCAAAAAAAGTTCAAGAGGAAATGGCAGAAATTCTTTCGAACAGAGATTTGTTGTAGGAATTTGACTATATTTGGGACTGAAAATTTACTGGTTTTAGAAAATTATACCGTTTGCACAAACAATATAGTCCAATTTCGACTTCGTCTCATTGATACTATTTGTTTGAAGCAACGGCATTAACAACAGTAGACATAAAAATGACTTTGGGTCATTTTATATGTACAGTTGGTATTATTTCTAAAACCAGTATGACTATTAATCTCAACTATATAATCGAACGCATGCAA
>CANIXM010000041.1 GCA_947471245.1 Paludibacteraceae bacterium
GGAATCCTGTGAAATATGTGGATCCGGATGGAAGGGTACTTGTTTTAGCTGGTACATTTCAAGAAAGGAAAACTTCTTTGAATTATCTTCAAAAATTGACGAATGATAAATTAGGTATGCTTAAAGATGGAAGAATCGTCATAATGAAGGAGGGTGTTATGAACCAAGGAAAGACTTTGTCAACAGGAACTAGTTTGATCTCAAACATAACAAAAAATTCAAACAAAATGACCATATCAATTGGGGAAAAGGGGAGTCGTAATTATGAATTGGATGCGAATTCCACAAATGCTACTAATGGAAAAGGAACAAATGTAAAGGTAAACTTTGATCCCTCCGCTAATCCTGGAATTCCAACTAAAGATCCTAAGACAGGAAATGTGTCTGATGCAAGTAGACCTAATGAAATAGGATTGGCTCATGAAATGATTCATGGAGAACGTTCAATGGAAGGAAAAGCAACAGATTATTCTATTTATGATTCACATTCATATAAAAATACTAATGGAAATACTGTGATTCAAAAAGAACGGAAGGAAGAGTTTGAAACTATAGGACTAAAAGTGAATAATTCCCATAATGAAAATAATATTAGAAAAGAACAAGGATTAAAACAAAGGGGGGCATATTAATGAAAAATGTAATCAAAATTTCTATAGTGTTGATATTAATAACAAGTTTAATGTCATGTCATAATCATGATGAAAAACAAAGTGGTACTCTGTTGTTAAAATGTGAAATTTCTGCAAGTTTATATCAAACATATTTGATTCAGATATTTAAAAATGGTGATTTAAATGTTGTTTATGGAGAAAAATCGATAGAATCAGACAGTATAGTTAAAGTAATAAATCAAAAAAGTTGCAAACTTAATGAAAATGATATGAGATGTATTAAGGAATTACATTCTCAAGTTATTAAAATAAATAGCATTGAAAAAGTTGAGATTAGAAAAGGAGGATGGGAAATTGTTTTAATAATAGATGATAAAAGATACCACTTTTATTATGGCGAATATGAAAATACGCCACTTGGTTTACTTATTAAAAGTATTATACGAAAATCTCCAATTTTATTAGATTTACATAGTTGGTCTTGATTTATAAATAAGCTAAAAACGCCCTGCTTGGCGTAGCGTATTTTAACGCGGGTTGTTCGGCATTAGCGTCTCGCTATGTCGAAGTTAAAAGGAGCTCCAGCTTTCCATATTCAAGATACAGCAAAAGGCACGAAAAATCGTGTCTTTTGCTGTATGAAAAATGAGTATATTTGCTACCAATATTAAAAGCAAGAGCTTTTCCGCCAGTGGGCGGACATGTATTTTGCTGCGACGTAGGCTGGAGCCATACGCCGTACAATGTGTAACATGTAGTTTTGCACGCTACGGGGGACTGGGGGATTTGTAGAAACCAATTTAAAATTGGTGGGTCGGTTTTGTCAACTTTTCTGACAAAAGCCACGTGTTGAGTGTCGAGTTGTATTACCATATTTTAAAATTAAAGTTGTAAAAGTCTTTTTTATGAAGAAAATCAGCCAATTATTAATGTTTTTTCTTTTCGTGTCATTTACGTTGAGTGCTCAGTGGACAGGTAGTGGCACTGCCACAGATCCCTATCAGATTTCTACAGTTCAAGATTTATTGGCACTATCAAAATTTGTATCGCAGGGTAAATCTACGAATGGATTATATTGGAGTCAGACAGCAGATATTGATATGACAGGGGTGAATTTTACCCCTATTGGAGGTTGGAGTGATAGTATTACCAATGATAAACTCAAATCGTTTAACGGATTTTACAATGGCACTAATTATAAAATCCAAAATTTGAACATCGTACGTCCTACAAAAAAATATTTGGGGTTATTTGGGGTTATATCACATGCACAGGTGTCTAATATTTTTCTTGAAGGTGGTAATATCTCTGGGAGCGATTGTGTAGGTGGATTGGCAGGCGAATCATTTTATTTAACCACCATTACCAATTGTTCCTTTGCTGGTTGCATCTACGGTTCTCCAAATGGAAGTATAGGTGGACTTGTCGGTTTTCTTGATCACTCCACAATACAGTCAAGTTATACATTAGGAAAAATACAAATAAATGGTCTGAACTCAAATTCAGAAATTGGTGGAATTGTTGGGACTAATAATGGTGGAAGTACTAACGCATCGTACTCCTCAATGGATATTAGTGTAAACAACTCAGATAAATTTTTGGCTAAAGTTGGAGGTTTGATTGGCGATTTGTATCAAAATATCATTGAGCCTTCCCAAATAGTTAAAAATAGTTTCTTTTCGGGTTCTTTGTCTGCATCAGGTAAATCTATTATTGGAGGTCTTGTAGGATCCTCATCTTTCCAGATTTCGAATTGTTATTTCAATGGGACTATTGATATAAAGGATACTGTAAGTGCTGTTGGGGGAATTGCAGGTCAAGCCAGTTTCAATGACCTTAATTCCAATATTGGAAGTTGTTATTCTGCTCCCAAATATTTTTTTGTACAAAAGGGTAATTCGAAATGTGGGTTGTTTGGTGGTTCTTTGAATTGTAATGTCTATAGTTCATATTATAAAAAATACGCAGGTTATTCATTTGGTTCAAATAGCATTTCATCATACCCCATACAGGTGACTGATAATGAACTGAAAACCTCGAAAATGGTTGCAGATGTTGATAACAAACAAGGTGTTTGGATGGCTGACTCGTTGAATATAAATTCTGGTTATCCTGTGCTAAAATGGCAAAAGACACCTCCAAAATCGTATACCAGCCAATATGAAAATCCAATCCCTATAATTATAGATTTTTCAATCAGAAGAGTTGACTCATGCTCAGCTACAATAAAATCGATATACCTCTATGGCAATTCCAATGTGGATGAAATTGGAGTATTCTGGAGGAAAAGCAAAGATAGCCAGTGGAACAAAACAATAGTAAATAAGAAAGATACATTCGTGTATTGTACGCTGACAGGCTTGGAAAAGGCAACTGCATACGAATATAAATTTTATGCAATTTCAGGCGGTAAAACGTATTGTGGTGATACAGTGAGATTCTCAACCCGAATTTGGGGAGGGTATGGAACAAGCTCAAATCCTTACAGAATATATACTGAAAATGATTTAAAAGCATTGTCTAACTTTGTGTCGAAAGACTCAGTGACATATAAATCAAACTGGAAATTAATGACAGATCTAGATCTCAAAAACGATACGAATTTTATTCCTATCGGAGGTAAAAATTACTTTAATGGAATTTTTAATGGGAATAATAAGAAAATCACTAATTTGAAGATCAATAGACCAAATAGTTTGTATTCAGGTTTGTTTGGATATGTGAGTGTTGCAACCATTTCGAGTTTGTCTTTAGATAGTTGCAATATTAATGGCTCAGGTTCTATTGGTTGTCTTGTTGGATATGCAGAGAATAGTACAGTCTCAGATTGTACCTCGAATGGGAAAATTGTTGCTGTTGGAGATAATTTGTCGGTGGGTGGACTAATAGGTGTATTTAAATCGAATTTTTCACCTATGATGTTGTGCTCCGCAAGATGTGATATTAATGTTACAGGCTCTGGGAATACCAGTGTAGGTGGTTTGATTGGTATGTGTGGCTCTGATGATAATTCCAAGGCAAATTCTGTATATACTTCTTCGTCTAATGCTCATATCGTTTTTAACCACTCTCATAATTATGATATATCTTCACCATCAGCTGTTTTTGTTGGAGGCTTTATTGGAAAAATTGTTTCATCTAATATTTATAATTGTTACAGCAATATAAGTCTTGAGGCTGATGGCGATTCTGTCCAGCATGTTGTTGTAGGAGGATTTGCGGGTCATTATCAAGGGGGACAGTATTATTACAATAACGCAGTTGGATGTGTTAAGAACTCTTATTCAAATTTATCTTCCTTAAAGGTGGATAGCTTTTGTAATAAAGGACTTTTTTTTGGTGAAATTACTTCAGAGAGTCTTATAGATAATTGTTATTATAAAGCCATACCCAATTTGCTACCAAGTAATGGATTTTCTGTAGGAGTAGACTTGAGATCTAAAACAGTTGATGACATGAAGTTACCAATCATGATTAGTTATTTAAGTAATTGGCAAAATTCAGTATGGACGAGTGATGAAGTGCCATTTGTGAATGATGGACTCCCAATATTTAATTGGCAAAAGCAAACTAATCCAAATGGCATTAAGTCAGTTGACATTTACCAAATGAATATTTCTCCAAATCCAGTAAGAGTTAATCAAAGTTTTTATGTGAAGGATTTTGATGTTTCAAATCTAGATGACAATTATATCGTCCAGATTTTTGACCTTACTGGGCATCTGGTTCAACAACAAACAGTGCATAAATCAGATAATACGTTGACATATTATTTAAATAATACTCCCGGAGCTTATATTGTTAAAGTAACTTCAAAATTCGGAAGAATGTTTTGTTCGAAACTTCTTCTAATTGACTGACAATGTGAAGTGCTTTAACCTAAATCTAAAATTTTGAATCCTAGACTCATATTGCGAATACATTGATTCCAGTTGTTTTGATATCGATACTAGTGCGAAAGCATAGATTCGTGTTGCGCACACCTACGATGCCAACGGCAACCAAATTTGGTGAGGCTGCGCATCTTTCTCTCCCCCTTCGGGGGAGTCGGAGGGGGCTTTCCCTTCAGGGGTCGGGGGTAGCTTCTTCTACTTCACCACTATCTCTTTTATGCTACTGGTGTGTGCTTTGAAGTAGCCCAGTGCACCGTTGCTGATGTTTGATTTAGGGTTGGAGGGAGTGGCGCTAAACTGTCCAAGGTTTTCGATCACACCTGTGAAGTAATTAAAAACGGCTTTGTCAATACGTTGAAGTTCCAAGCGGACCCTGTCGCCTTTTTTTACTCTGACCCTAATGGGTGAAATGGTGGAGTATCTGCTAAATTCTTTACTACCCCTTATCTCTATGTCATTATTTATGCTGTCATTGACGGTCACTTTTATTTGAAAATGACTTTCAACCTCAGGCGTGGTTTTATAAAATGCTTGAAAAGGAATCTGTTTTGAAGTTTTTGCAGTACCACCACCAGGTCCTCCTCCTCCTCCTGGACCAACTGCTCCAGGTTGATCGAATAAGTTCTTTTGAATGATAGAATCCAATGCTATTGTGGGGTAGATGGTAGCGGTGGAAGCAAAGGTTTTTGCACCCGACACTATTTTCAATGTGTATGTATGACCTTCTACACCTTGCAAACCCAATTTTTTGTAGATGCCGGGTTTGGTTTCACTTAATGTGTCTATTGCATTAGTGTTGGAATCGGTGATGGTGACCAATGCATTGCTTACTGCTGGATTGGGATTGGTATCCGAAATGCTGATGGTCTTGCTTATCTTCACCATCGATGAGTCCTTGATGGTACTCAGGTTGGCTTCTATTACATGACGAGGGTCGGTGGCATTGAGATCGATGTCTATTACTTTGGTGCAACTTACCAAAGCTATCCCAAGGCTTATGATATATAATGTTTTTGTTTTCATTTTTTTTTAAGTCTAATGTCTAATGTCTTAAGTCTAAAGTCTAATGTCTAACATCTAATATCTAATATTATTTAAATTTGAAATTCCAAGATATAGATGGTATTTGCTTGAACAATGCTGTTTGTACCACGTCTGTTTTGTTAGGGTTGTCTTTGTTTGTTTCGAACGTGATGATGTATGGATTTTCCTGACCATAAGCATTGTACAGGCTGAAGGATAATTCCGATGTATAATGCTGTGTTTCCTTCAGTTTCCAGTTTAATCCTAAGTCCAATCGGTGATAGGCAGGCATGCGGTAACCATTGCGTTCGGTGTATAGCCATAGCTTTTGATTGTTTATTTCATAGCTTCCACTTGGGAATGATACAGCATTACCGGTTTGGTACACCCACACGGCCGACACATTGACTCTTTTTGTTAAGTCGTACATGAGCACTATCGACACATCATGGGTTCTGTCCTGACGGGCAGCATACCATAGATTGTTGTTAATTCCTTCGATTTGTTTTTCGGTGCGCGAAAGCGTATAGCCTATCCACCCAGTGAGTCTTCCTTTGTTTTTCTTTATCAATAGTTCTGTGCCATAGGCCCGTCCAATACCATAAAGCAATTGGGTCTCAAAAACTACAAATGGGCTTTGAATGTTTGCATTGTCTTTATAGTCTATTTGGTTTTGCATTTTTTTGTAATAAGCCTCTAGGCTCAGTTCGTACATGTTGTCGTTGAGATTGACAAATGAGCCGAGCGAAACTTGATCACTTATTTCGGGTTTGATGTTGTTGGTGTTCATCACCCACTTGTCGGTGGGACTGCCCGAAACCGAGTTGGTGAGTAAGTGTAAGTTTTGCGTGTTTCGTGCGTAGGCAGCTTTGATGGAGCTAAAATCGTTCAGGATAAAACTCATCGAAAGTCGAGGTTCCAAGTTCAAGTAATTGGCGGCTGATTTGGTTTTGTCCAAGGTGTCAATCACTTCTTTTGTGGTTTTGTCCAAAACGAAATAATCATGTCCACGCAGTACGTTGAAGTGGCTAGCTCTAAGTCCGTAGTTTACTTTGAAATTAGATGCTAGTTCCCAATTGTTGGTCAAATAGACAGCAGATTCTAATCCCTCCTTCATGTCAGGCGCCTTGATTTCAGCTATATTTGTTTTTATTTGTCCAGGATTTACGGTGTGATGAATCACATTATAGCCTATTTTCCATTCATTGTTGGAATTGGGGTAATATTGAAATTCTTGTTTCAAGTTCCAATCTTTAATTTGCGAAAGAATGGAGAATGAGTTTTTGTCAAATGTGGCATCAATATTATAGCTGTAGTCATTAAATATTAATGAAGTGTTGGAAAATAACTTTGAATTGAACAAGTGATTCCATCGCAGAGTGGCTGTTTTGTTGCCCCAGTCAAAGCCAAACACGTTGGGGATGGCTAGTATGTCTCTTCCGAAGTAGCCAGAAATGTAAAGTCGGTCATTGTCCGAAAATTTGTAATTAGCCTTTAGGTTCAGGTCATAGAAGTACAGTTGATAGCCTTTATATTTTTTGTCAAAATTCAGAAAAAGGTCGGCGTATGTCCTTCGTCCCGAAATGAGAAATGAAGATTTGCCTTTTTGGATGGGCCCTTCTAGACTTAGTTTAGAGGAAATCAATCCAATGCCACCGCTAACTGCATACTTTTGATTGTTGCCTTCGTTCATTTTAACATCTACCACCGATGATATTCTGCCACCGTACTGAGCTGGAGCAGTTCCTTTGAAAATATCCACATCCTTGATGGCGTCAGAGTTAAACGTAGAGAAAAATCCCAGAAGGTGAGATGCATTATAAACAGTGGCATCATCCAGTTGGATCAGGTTTTGATCCATGGTGCCACCTCTCACTGAAAATCCACTTTGTCCATCACCGCCAGATTTCACTCCGGGTAGCAGTTGGATGGTTTTAAGGATGTCCCTTTCGCCAAAAATGACGGGTAGTTTGTTGGCCGTGGCAGAACTAATTTTCTCGACACCCATTTGAGCTTGCGTCACACGCTGATTGTTGCTCACACCAGTTACCACTACTTCAGAAAGCGTGTTGCCCGATGGTTCGAGACCTATGTTGAATGATTTGTTTTCTTTGAGGTTGATTTCGGTTTCGTACTTGCCATAGCCAAGATAGGAAACTATAAGTTTGTATTTTCCGTCGGGTAAGTTGAGTGAGAAAAATCCGAAGTCATTGGTAGATTTGCCAGCAGTATATTGGCCTGTCACTCCTACAGTCGCTCCAATAAGTGTTTCGCCCGTATTTCGGTCGGTGATATACCCACTGATGGTGTGCTTTTGAGCATAGATAAGTGATGATATGCTCAGTAATAAAATTGAGATAGTTAGTCTTGTTCTCATGGTTTTTTCGTAAAATCCTTATTTGGAATTTGGGTGCAAAAGTACTTTATTTTTGATGTTTAATAGCTTGACCGAGTCAATTATTTGTGCATCTTAATACATTATAACATTAGTAAGTGAATAAGAGTTGTAGTTGGATAAGAATGTAGTTTTGCATAATCATCCTTTGTTATCGTTTGATGATGCAAAATTAGTTGGACTTGTGTGTATGACTACTAACAAAATCGACAAAGAAAGTTGTTTTCCCCGACGAAGTGAAGTGTTTTGTCACATCAATCGTGGGGGGCAGGAAGTTTGAGCAAAGTGGTGGGATAGGAAGTAGAGTTATAATTTTATATGCAAAAGTCTATTCTTTTGTTTCATTATCAGCCTGATAGATCATGTCCCAGTCTTTTCGTATGTTGTCAAGGCATTTCATGATTCGTAAAGTGTCATCAGGTGCCATGGTTTCACTATGTGTTTTGCCTTCGCGCAGGCATTTATTCATTTCCTCTATTTCGTAGTTGAAGCCAGTGGCTTCAATTGGGAAGCTGAATTCTTGAGGTATTTCGTTGTTCAGGATAAGTGTGGATTTGTCGCTGCACCAAAATTTTGGGATGATGATTTTCCCTTTTGAGCCAGTGATGATAAACTCTTGAGTGGTGTCCACCATCAGCGAGCAGTAAAACAAAGCCATCACACCGTCATCGTATGTAAAATGCATGGTGGCTTGTTCGTCCACACGTGTTTTGCCAATTTTCGCCGAACTTTTTATGTCTATAGGGTCTTTGTCCATGATGAAATAGGCCATCGATACCAAATAGACGCCAATATCTAGAAGAGAACCTCCCGCCAGATTGATGTTCAATAGTCTGTCTTGTGGATTGTTGGGGGCAGCAAAACCAAATGTGCCTTGAAGAAACTTGATTTCGCCAATCACCCCCTCGTTGAGTAACTTTTTTACATGTACAATGTTTGGCAAGAACCTTGTCCACATAGCCTCCATTATAAATACCCCTTGTGCTTTGGCAAAACTGATAACCTCTTCAGCCTCATCGCCATTCACCGTAAAAGCTTTTTCGCACAGCACGGGTTTTTTGTATTTTAGACAGAGAAGCGCTGTTTCTTTATGAAAATTGTGTGTGTTAGAAATATATATGGCATCTACTTCAGGGTTGGCTATCAGTTCTTCGTAATTGTCATAAAAGTGTGGTACATCAAACTCATAGGCCAAGCGCTTGGCTTTTACGATGTTTTTTGAAGCAACTGCCACCACGCTTGTGTCTTGAAGATGGTTTACACCTCCAATGAATTTGGGAGCAATGCGTCCACATCCGATAAGTCCCCAATTGATTTGATTATTCATAAAAATTGATTTTTTACAAAAGTAGTAAATGACAAGAAACTAGTTCATATTTTGGGAGCTAAGATGTGTTGTTTTACTGAAAAAAAATTCAATTAATCATTTGTTGATAAGACGATTCAAAAAAAGATTGCCAATAGTTTGTTTATCCAACAGAAAACACTATTTTTGCAGTCCGTTTATTATCACAGTGTAATTGTCGATTTTTCTGAGTGTAAATATCCTATTTTGTGCCGATTAGCCTCCTCAACATAGTGATTGAAACTGACCAAGACGACTGAATTATTAATTAAAAACATTTTTATAAAGTGGATACGTTAAGTTATAAGACCATTTCTGCCAACAAAGCTACAGCGCAGA
>CANIXM010000042.1 GCA_947471245.1 Paludibacteraceae bacterium
CTAAAAGTGACAAAGTGAAAGTCACCATGGTGTACAACCATGAAACTAATACAGTACGTGTGCAAGTTGTGGCAAAGGAGCAAAACACAAACATACCACTCAAAGATGCTGAAGTGTTGCTTTTTGCAAAACGCTATTTTGGCAAACTACCAATAGAAAAAGGATTGAAAACAGACGAGAACGGAGTCGCAAACTTTGTATATCCAAAAGATTTACCGGGTAATAAATTGGGCGAAGTAGAGCTATTGGTCAAAGTAAATGATGAAGTGTATGGTGAGGTAGAATCGTCCACAAAACTTAAAATTGGCATTCCAACAGACAAGCCTGGTCTCACACAACAGCGTGCTATCTGGGGTGTATTAGCCAAAGCACCGTATTGGATTATTGCACTTTATCTACTAGGAATTGCTACATTTGGTGTTTTTGTGCTATATTTAGTCAAAAATCTATTTGATTTTTGGAAAAAAGGGCAGCAATAGTTGCTTCTTGAGCAAAGAATGTAATTGTGGTGCAAGAAATTAGTAATTTCATTATCAGCATTAATATTACCGCGTAAAGTGGATGGGGTTTCCTATTAACTAAAACATAATTGAACCATGAAACAGCTAAAAACAATCTCTTGCATTGGGCGAATACTTTTTGCTCTACCCATCGGCATGATGGGTTTAAATCACTTTCTGATGACACCATTGTTTGCACAACAGCTGAAGGAGTCTTTGATTCCCAATGGAGCTTTTCTAATCATGATTTCGGGTTTAATGTTGATGATTGTCAGCGCATTTATCATGCTGAATAAATTTGTGGAGATTGCAAGCCTCTGGCTGATTGGGCTGTTGGTTATGATTATTTGCGCCATTCATATCCCTTCGTTGTTTTCGGAGGATATAAATGTGGCACAGTTGGCCTACATCGAGGTTTTAAAAACCACTAGTTTGTTAGGTGGTGCTATTATGATTGCACTCTATTTGTATGAAAAACGTAAATTGGAGTCAAGCAACTCATAACACACCCATGTTCAAAATTAAATTTTTGACACACCCGGTAAATAATATTCACAACATATCCGCTCTTTAAGTCCCCGCAGTTTATCCCGTCATAAACGGGAGGGGATTTAGGGGGCATAATAATCAACAGATGAAACAAACTATTTTCACACTATTCTTACTTCTGTTTGTATCAACAATCACATTTGCTCAGGTTGATCAATCTCCAGAAGTGGGTGTGATAGAACACCTTGGTGACACTTTGCCTTTGGATTTACAATTTGTAAATGAAAAATCGGAGAAAGTGACTCTGAGGCAATTGATTAATAAACCTACAATTCTTTCATTTGTTTATTTTGATTGTCCTGGTCTTTGCAGTCCATTGCTGGAAGGAGTCGGAGCAGTAATTAAAAAATCTGACCTAAAGTTAGGCACAGATTATCAAGTGCTAACAATCAGTTTTAACTACAGAGACACACCCGAAAAGGCAAAGGCAAAAAAAGATCGATTTGTACAGCGTTATTCAAAAGGGAATGAAAATGGATGGATATTTTTGACTACAGATAGCGCTACTATTTATAAAATAACAAACGCTACTGGCTTTATCACCAAAGCTGTTGGGTTTGATTTTGTGCATCCATCTGCCATCATTGCAGTCAGTCCTAGTGGTCTTATAACTAGGTATTTGTATGGCATATCCTACTTACCTGTGGATTTCAAATTGGCAGTCATTGAAGCCAACAAAGAGCAACCAAGGTCGTCTATCCAAAAAATAATGATGTTGTGTTATACATACGATCCCGAAAACAAACGATTCGGATTGGATGTTACAAAGATTACAGGGAGTATCATACTTTTCTTTTTACTAATTTTCATTGTAGTGTATCTTCTAAAACCCAAAAAGAAATAATAATTTAATATCAAAATGAGCAACGTATCAGCAAACAGTGAGTATGTAAGTTATCTAGACCATCATGGCAAATACAAGGGTATTATGTCTTGGATAATGGCAACCGATCACAAGAGGATAGCATTATTGTACATGTATTCCATCATGACCTTTTTTATAATTGGTGTAGTTCTAGGCATCATGATGAAACTTGAAATGTTAACACCAGGTGAAACCATCATGAAAGCCAAAATGTATAATAGTGTATTCACTTTACACGGCATTTTGATGATTTTCATGGTTGTAATACCCGGATTGTCTGCAGTATTTGGGAATTTTTTCCTTCCAATTCATATTGGTGCTAAGGATGTATCGTTCCCAAAACTCAACCGCTTTTCTTGGTGGATATTCGTAGTTGGGAGTATCATGGCAGTTCTTTCTCAAGTGCTAAAAGATGGGCCACCTGATACTGGATGGACATTTTATGCGCCATATAGCACCACTACCAGTTCTAATGTCATTATGGCTACAGCGGCAGCATTCGTACTAGGGTTTTCTTCTATTCTTACAGGATTAAATTTCATTGTTACGATACACCAATTGCGTGCGCCTGGAATGAAATTTTTCAACATGCCACTCTTTCCTTGGGCGTTATACGCTACTGCTTGGATTCAATTATTGGCAACACCGGTTATTGGTATCACTTTACTAATGCTTATTGCTGAACGAGCATTCCATATCGGCTTTTTCGACCCTGCATTGGGAGGCGACCCACTACTCTTTCAACATTTATTTTGGATATATTCTCACCCTGCGGTATATGTTATGATGCTTCCTGCAATGGGTGTAATTACTGAAATCATTCCCACATTTTGTCAGCGTCAAATCTATGGTTACAAAGCAGTGGCAGTATCAAGTCTTGCTATTGCCGGTGTAGGTTTTTTGGTATGGGGACACCACATGTACACATCTGGTATGAGCGACACAGCTCGCTGGTTTTTCTCCTTGCTCACATTTATAGTGGCTGTGCCTAGTGCTATCAAGGTGTTCAACTGGATTACCACTATGTATAAAGGTTCGATTGATGTGAAACCACCATTTTTGTATGCGTTGGCATTTATATTCCTGTTTATCATTGGTGGTACAACTGGGTTGCTTTTAGGATCTGTGGCAACCAATGTGCAGGTGCATGATACTGCGTTTGTGGTGGCTCACTTTCACTACATTATTTTTGGGGGAATGGGATTTGCGTTTTTTGCTGCCATTCATTACTGGTTGCCAAAAATGTACGGAAGAATGTATGATTTTAAAATGGCAAACATTGGTTTGGTGATTAACTTCATCGGATTCAACTTGTTGTATTTTCCTCAATTTGTAATAGGTATTCAAGGCATGCCTCGTAGATATTTTGATTATCCAGCAAAATTTCAACCAGCACAATTGGTTTCATCCATAGGCGGGTTTATACTAGTCACAGGATTAATAATCATGATTTACACACTAGTAAAAGGTGCTCGCAAAGGTGCACCTGCTCCAGCTAATCCTTGGCGTGGTTCTACTTTGGAGTGGCAAATTCCGTCTCCACCATCAGTTGAAAACTTTGATGAGGAGCCTGTTATTAAAGAAAATCCATACGATTATAAATAAAAATCTACCGATTGATTAACCAACATTTTGCATCTAAAAGATAAAAACCATCAATTTATATGAGTCAACACACAGCACACATCGAAGAGCATAGAGACGATGAAGCATCCAAACTGGGGATGTGGCTCTTCATATTCACCGAATTACTTTTGTTTGGAGGTTTATTTCTAGTCTATTCCATTTTCAGAATGCAGTACCCGGTCGAATTTCGTGAGTGCAGCTTGGAATTGAGTGTTACCATTGGTGCTATAAACACTGTGGTGCTTCTTTTCAGTAGTATGACGGTGGCCATGTCTATGACTGCAATCCAAAAAAATGATATGAAAAAGGCATTGCTATACATTGGAGTAACACTTTTTTGTGCAGCGATTTTTTTGGTAAACAAGTATTTTGAATGGAGCGGCAAGTTTCATCATGGCCTTTATCCGGGTTCTGAACTTATGAAATTGTTAGACAGAGGACACCATTTGTATTTTAGTTTGTACTTCTTTATGACAGGGCTACATGCTTTACATATCATAATTGGGATGACACTGCTATTTGTTTGTTTCTTTAAAATGAAAAAACAAAGTATTCATTCTCAGGATTATGTGTTGCTTGAAAACAGCGCATTGTATTGGCACTTAGTCGATTTGATTTGGATTTTCTTGTTCCCTTTGATGTATCTGATTTCCTAACATATAAGTACGGATTAATTTTAATTAATTATGGCAAATAATACCACTCATACCATTGAGTACCAATCATTGTCTAAGACCTTATTGATACTCCTTTTCTTAACCTTTGTGACCATTACTATCGCCAGTGTTCATTTAGGTGCTTTTACATTGGCAGTAGCATTGTTGATAGCCTGTGTGAAATCGTTTATCGTCTTGTCCAATTTTATGCACTTAAAGTATGAAAGTCTTCTTCTACGAATATTAGTGGGAATGGTGTTTGTTCTTTTTGCTTTGATAGTGGCTATCACTTTTATAGATTACGCTTTTAGATAATGTTTAAGTAATTACATCGTCAAATTTACAAGTTATATAGCTCAATGAATTTGTAACTGACTTTCAATTTATAAATTATTAAATTTTCATATATGTTTAGTAAAGCATCCAATTTTGTTTACGGAGTAGATTCGGCGTTTCTAATTATTACGGGTATTTCTGTGTTTTTTTTGGTTGTGCTAACGGCTTTGATGATCTATTTTGTCATCAAATACAATCGTAAGAATGGAAAACCGGCACAACAAATCAAGGACAATATGGCATTGGAAATCACTTGGATTGCTATCCCAATGATAATAGTGTTGTACATGTTTTACATTGGGTGGAAAGGTTTTATACCCATGCGCGTAGTGCCCGAAGATGCCATTGAAATTACTGCGGAAGGTAGCATGTGGAAATTTAAGTTCGAATACCCAGGAAATAAAATTGCCGACACCTTAGTGGTGCCAATTGATAGGTCAATTTTAATTAACCTAAAATCGGTGGATGTACTACACGGTTTTTCTGTACCTGCATTCAGAATTAAAGAGGACATGGTGCCAAACAAACCAAATTACTCTTGGTTTACTGCTGGTGAATTGGGCGATTATGATATTTATTGTACTGTATATTGTGGTCTAAACCATTCCAATATGCTTGGTGTAATCAGGGTGGTCACGCAGCAAGAGTATGACAAATGGCTACTGACATTACATGAAAAGCTAAAAGACTCACCACAAGGCATGAAAATACTTGAAAAAAATGGATGTATAGCTTGTCACTCACTGGATGGGTCAAAAGTTGTCGGTCCTTCATTTAAGGGAATTTATGGTTCAAAAAGAAAAGTATCGACTTCAGGCTCGGAGCGTGAAATTACTGTGGATGATGCATACATCACTAAATCCATTGTAGATCCGGGAGCAGATGTTGTGGTAGGATATCCAGCTGGATTGATGCAACCCTACAAGTCCCTTTCTGAATCTGACCTTAAACTCATCAATGAGTACTTAAAAGGATTGAAGTAATGAAACGCTACCTTCACATCATACTGGAACTGATTAAATACAAAGTTTCAATAGCAGTCAGTTTTACTACCATTACTGGCTATCTAGTCTATTCTGGCAAATTTGACATCGGAACAGTATACCTGGCTTTGTCCATTTTCTTGCTAGCAGGTGGTTCTAGTGCGATGAATGAATGTCAAGAAAGTGACTATGATGCGTTGATGGATAGAACCAAAAACCGTCCGATTCCCTCAGGCCGAATTTCAAGAACCAATGCCTGGGTAGTGTCTATCGCCATCACCCTGATTGGGCTAGGGATGTTGTACTGGATATTCAATCCCATCACTGCACTGCTGGGAGTAATAAATCTAATATGGTACAATGTTATTTATACCAATTTGAAAAGAGTGAGTTCTTTTGCTGTGGTACCAGGGTCAATGGTTGGGGCTATTCCTGTGTTAATGGGATGGACAGCAGCGGGTGGAGTGTGGTATGAGGCAACCATCATTTTTATCGCCTTTTTTCTGTTTATATGGCAAGTTCCTCACTTTTGGTTGTTGATGTTGAAATACAACAAAGAGTATGAAAATGCAGGATTTAAAACCATCAATCAAGCTGTACATCCACAGCATTTAAAACATGTGATTTTTGCTTGGATAGTAGCTACTTCCTTTACGTCGATAATCGTACCTCTTTTTTTAACTCAGCTTTCACTCAGTTTCTTCGTACTGATATTTGTATTAAACATCCTATTTATAGGCGTGTTTACAAAATTGACATTCAGTGATGTGCTTGAACTCAACTTCCGTAAGTCATTTATCACCATCAACCTGTACATGATGCTGTTCATGACCCTTTTGATTACTTACCATATCGTTTTTTAATACCCACATGATACTTTTTACAAAAACAGCATCACTTTGCTGTTTTTGTTCGTAGAAATATCATAGCTATTGAAGTGGTGACTATTCCCATCATAATAGCTCCTATCAGACCCTGAAGAACATAATTACTAAAGTTGAAATTGGCTTCTGCGTCAATTGTTGATTTGTAATACCCCAATTCTACAGAACGCTTAATCACATTTGGAAAATATTCTGGCGTAATGATATAGGTGGTTATCCATTGTGTCACAGGACTAATAAGTGCAATAAATGCCGACAAAATCACTCCCGATTTCAATCCTTGAACGTAAGTTATTTCTCCATTATAGAAATTATGTTTTTTGTCTTTTAATGCTAATACCATCACCCATATAGCTGGGATAGCAAATAAATTAGTCAAGTAAAATTGATAGTCGATGTACTTGCCGTGTAGTCCACATAGTTTTTCCAATAGCATCCAAACCAAAGAAGTTATCGAAAAAACAATCGCCCATTTAATTTCAATTTTTAAATTTTTCATTGCAAAATGATGTTTAAAGGATTGGTATTTAGTTTGTTTGTAATATTATATATCACCCTATAAAACGCTGAGGGTGAAATAATGTTCAATTGATGACAATAGGCAAAATGAAAATAGATACGTCGTATGCGGTATCTGGTAAAGCATTTTTTGAACACGAAGACACTCATACGAATAATTGTGCCTTAGTGCCTTTGTGTTTAGCAAAAAAAAACGAGAAAATATGTAGCATACGGTGTCTTATAAAGCATTTTTTGAACACGAAGACACAAAGTAAGAAACTCTATAGTTTTTCTCTTTGTGTTCTTAAATTTTTCGTAATGAAAAGTGATAAAAGCGTTATTGAGCCTTTTATGTATTTCAACAATTGCAGGAAAACACAATCTCCCAATGGCAAAATTTTGTATTCATTCTTCATTCTTCATTTTTCATTTTTCAATTCTCTATCCAACCTAAAAATCATACCTTTGTCAAAAAAATAACGTGTATGCATCAAGTATATCTAGGTCTAGGGACTAATCTCGGGAACAAAGAACAGAACATGAATGACGCTCTAGCTGCCATTGCTGAGCAAGTTGGCGTGGTAAAGAGATGCTCCAGTTTTTTCCGCTCACAGCCCGAAGGATTTGTTTCTGACAATGAATTCTTGAATGCGGTAGTACTAGTAGAGACCTCATTAACACCTGAAAGTCTTTTGAAAACCACTCAAAAAATAGAAAAACAACTGGGACGCACTTCCAAATCCACAGATGGATATACGGACAGAGTGATTGATATTGACATTCTGACGTATGACAACTTGGAAGTGAATACACCTGATTTGATAATCCCCCACCCGCTGATGAAACTACGCGAGTTTGTAATGACGCCCTATCTTGAAATTAGCAACGAAGTATGAACAGTTAGCAACGAATAGATTGCAGATTGATAATATTCTCGTACTTTTGCACATGGAATTTTAGTGCTCTGTAATGTATTGGGTGGGTACACGATATTAATGCCTACGGCGATAATAGCTTCGCGATATTTGCCTTCGGCGATAACGACTTTGTGACTTTGTGACTTTGTGTCTTCGTGTTCAAAAAATGCTTTATCAGACCCACATGCAACGTATCTTCAATTATCAATTTTAAATTGTGTTCCATGTGTTTTTTTATGATTCTTTTGTGGTTTATTCATCTATTTCGTTATAAAACTAATTTTAGACCATAAGTTTTACCAACTAATTTGCACATTATCATGAACTTAGACCAACTGCCAGACCATATCGTTTACAGCAAAAACGTCATCGAATTTGTGACCGTAGTAGCTGAAACCTGTTTGTTTTTGGAGCATGCCTGCGAATTTCCCAAAGTGGACTTTGTACAAAAGTCAGTCAAAATACTACCTTTACTCTACCTGAAAGCATCCATGCTAGACATACCACCGCTGGCTTACAATGACAATGTGGAAAAATTTGTTACTGAGGATGATTATTTATACGTGAAAGAGCAACTCGAAATACTGCTTGGTGCAGATGACACTTACTTGGAAGTTTTTCATCCTGACATGGCTCTGAGCGACACTCCCATCGCTGCTTTTGTTTCCGAAGGATTGGCGGATGTGTATCAGGAGTTGAAAGACTTTGCGGCCAACTACCAAATGGGCGATGTAGATAGTATGAATGACTCATTGGTAGTGTGTCTCGAAGCTTTTGTAGAGCACTGGGGACAAAAACTACTCAATGCATTGCGAGCATTACATGCGTTGTGCTACAGCCATGGATTCGGCATGGAGGAGGAGGAACGTGCTGAGCTACCCGCATCTCCAAAAAATGTCAGGGCTGCATTTTTGGATTTTCAACAGAGCGATGATGATGGTTTGGATAATTTATTATACTAATTCTTATTCCACAATCAAATGCTGAAAGCCAAAATAACAAAAAACGAGATCAACTTACTACCTGTGACGCTTTTCGAAGGAGGAATAACCCTGATAGATGATTTATCCAAAGTTCATCCCGCCATCCTCGAACTTAGAAAAAGCAATGTGATTGGCATTGACACCGAAACTAAGCCGTCTTTTACACGTGGCACTCAGTACAAAGTTTCGCTGGTGCAACTCTCTACGCTTGATCACTGTTACCTATTCCGTTTGAATAAAGTTGGATTTCCAGCGGCCTTGGCAGAACTACTGGCTGATGAGAAAATACAAAAAATAGGACTCTCTCTCCGTGACGATTTGAATGGCCTCAACAAGCACCACAAGTTTAAACCAGCAGGATTTATTGACATACAGACCATTGCTCGTGACTATGGAGTGTTGGACTTAAGCCTTCAAAAAATTTACGCCATCCTTTTTGGTCAAAAAATATCCAAGGCGCAACGTCTAACCAACTGGGAAAATCCAGAACTCACCGAACCGCAACAACGATACGCCGCTACCGACGCATGGGCTAGTTTACGCATTTACCTTGAACTAGTTACACATAAGAAACTTACCAAAAAAGAAATTGAACGCATCGTAATCGAAAACACGCTCAAAAACGACACCTCTACTTCTACTGAAGAAATCCCGTTGTTTGAATAACTGCCACTTATTTTTCATGCGTAATTATTGATATTATTAGGCAAATTTTATAGATTAATTTTAGTTTAATGTGAAATATGAAACAGTTTATTGGCAATCTAATATTAGTAC
>CANIXM010000043.1 GCA_947471245.1 Paludibacteraceae bacterium
AACCATCAACGGATGCGAAAGCGTGAACCGAACTCAAATAGATGCAATGGTCTATCAAGACCCTAAACCCACCATGCTTCTCGGCAGCTCGGACTTTGCATATCAAGAACTGGAATATGGACAACCAGCCAATTACTTTACTGCCTATTGGCCATCATCCGATTCACTTACCTATCAATGGTATGGCACTGCCAAAGAAAACGATGAGGTAGGAACTAAAATTGTTGGAGCAACCTCTTCTACGTATGCCCCACCAACATTCAAACTGGGCGTGAGCTACTATTTCTGTGTAGTCACCATTCATCCACAAGGCTGTAAGGGAACATCCACCAAAGCCAAGATGAAAGTCAATCCTATTCCGCTGTTTGTGACACTGGATACCATCGTTCACAATTCTTGTCCATTGGACAAAGTGGGTAAGATAATTGTAAAAGTGGATGGAGGTGTGCCTTACACTATCAATCGAAAACCGTACAGTATCACCTGGACTGGTCCTGATGGATTCGTGCTCAAAAAAGTGGCGAAACAGCAAAAAGTTAAAAGCAATTATTTTGCAGCTCCTAGTGCATCCTATTACTTGGATTCGATATCGGGACTGGCTGCTGGTGATTATTACATCACCGCCACTGACTCGCTTCTGATTAGTGTCACTGGTGGACCCTATACCGTGAGGACTCCTGATGAGATAAGAATCACCGCCACCATCAAGCAGATAAACAAAAACAAGCAACAACATGGACAGAT
Organism: Paludibacteraceae bacterium; assembly: GCA_947471245.1. GTDB lineage: Bacteria > Bacteroidota > Bacteroidia > Bacteroidales > Paludibacteraceae > Paludibacter. Next base: position 745 of record CANIXM010000043.1, read on the forward strand.
ATCAGTCACTGCAACTGGTGGTACACCACCGTACCATTTTGAGTGGACTGCTGATCATAAAACCAATCTCGATTCTACAGCTACAATCACAGATCTGGCACCAGGAACTTACACCGTCAGAGTGACCGATGACAATGGATGCGAAGCTCATGAAACAAAGTTCAAGATAGACCAAACGCTAGACATTAATACCTTCACCCCCAATGGTGACGGAGTGAATGATACATTCCTCGAAAACTTCTACCTACAAGTTTTCACTCGCAATGGCATCATAGTGTACGAAGGTGAAAGTGGATGGAATGGCACGTTTAATGACAAACCCATGGAAAATGACACCTATTTCTTCGTGGCAAAATACAAATCCGACTCCGAAATAGAATACAAAACAGGGTATGTGACGCTGGTGAGGTAAAGAACTGTGGCTATTAATTTGCCACAGTGAGCCATTGTTTACGAGTGTGGTGCTGTATGGCTGATAGTACAAATTCGGGTGCTGGGCAGGGCTTCCATGTAGCTGCATTGACAAATGCTAATTCGGTTTCGCCCTCATTGATTAATTCACTTTGCTCGTTGTAAAGTTGGTAAGTGAACCACAACCTTACTCCTTTTATCGACTTCAGTGTTGTTACCACTGTGAGTAATTCATCATAACGGGTGGTTTTGATAAACTTGAAATTCATGCTTAAAACAGGTATCATAAACCCTTGCTCTTCCACTTGACTGTAAGCAACTTCAATGCTTCTAAACAATTCCCACCTTGCTATTTCGTAATACTTTGGATAAACAGAATGATGCACAGTGCCCATTTTATCGGTATCGGGATAAGCAACTCTAAATTGGTATTTGTGTTCTATCATAATTTCACTTCAAAAATTTATGAACAAAGTATTCTTACTGTAAACTAAACAATTAAAACAGTGTATGAGTCAAAAAGTTCTTCGCTTGTCTGACTGGAATTAAAACTTTTTGAACCCTATAATCTCTCTCACCTCTCTTAGGGTTTTAGAGGCGCTCTCATGCGCTTTTTCCTGCCCAGCTTTGCGAACCTTCGAAATATACACTTCGTCGTTCAAAAGGGCTTTTATTTGCTCGCGAAACGGTTCTGTAAATGCAATCATATCTTGTGCAAGTTGCTTCTTCATATCGCCATAGCGAATTTGGCAAGTATTGTACTGTTCCTCAAAAAATGTTAGCGTATCGGGCGTAGAAACCACTTTCATTAATTGAAATATATTCTGAATCGCTTCTGGTTTGGGTTGATTGGGTTCGGTGGGACCACTGTCTGTTACAGCTTTCATTACTTTTTTGCGAATCACCTCTGGTTCATCTGCAAAGTAAACGGCATTGCCTTCTCCTTCCGATTTTCCCATTTTACCGCTACCGTTAAGCCCTGGAATCTTGACTAATTCATTGCCAAAATTAAACGCCTGTGGCTCTGGAAAAAAATCAATATTATACATACGGTTGAAACGGTTGCCGAAAGTGCGAGTCATCTCCAAGTGTTGCTCTTGATCTTTTCCTACCGGCACTTTATTGGCACGGTGAATCAAGATATCGGCAGCCATCAGTGTAGGATAGGTAAGTAAACCTGCGTTTACATTTTGGGGCTGTTGACGAATTTTGTCTTTAAATGATGTGCATCGTTCCAACTCTCCAATGTATGCATTCATATTGAGGAACAGATACAATTCTGCCACTTCAGGCACATCGCTTTGGACATAGAGTGTTGCTTTGTCGGGATCCAAGCCAGCAGCTAGGTATTCTACAAGTATTTGACGTACATTGCCGTTCAAATCGCCGGGAGTGGGGTGTGTGGTTAGTGAATGATAGTCTGCTATGAAGAAGTAACAATTATGTTCGTTCTGCATGCTGATAAAATTGCGCAATGCGCCAAAGTAATTTCCTAAGTGAAGATTGCCCGTTGGGCGTATTCCACTGACAACTGTTTCCATGTGCTGTGATTTTCAAGTTCCAATAATGCGGAACAATGTGGCTTTTATTCGATAGGGATGGTACGTTTGATTCGTTGATCCAAAGAAGTGAGTGTTTCTGTGGTGGCTACACCATTAATTTCTTGTATTCTTCCATTGAGCAATTCCATCAAATGCTCATCATTCTTGGCATATACCTTGATAAGTAACGTATAGGCTCCGAGTGTATATTGTGATTCGACTACCTCTGGAATGGTCTCCAACTCCTTGACAACTTCTTTGTACATCGATCCGCGCTCAAGTGTTATCCCGATATAGACGCACATCTGATAGCCCAGCATTTTGGGGTTTACTGTGTAGCCCGACCCTGTGATAACATTCAGATCCATAAGTCGTTGCACACGTTGGTGAATAGCAGCACGTGACACGCCACATTCATCTGCCACGTCTTTAAATGGCATACGCGCATTTTGAGTGATGATTTGCAAAATCTTGCGATCTAATTGATCAATTTTTTCCATAATATTAATGCTTCTATGATTTTCATTTAGTTAGCAAAAGTAGAAAATTATACTGATAATTGAAATTAATTAGCGATAAAATTCATTTATAATTGACATATTGATAGCTAAATGCAGAATAATTGTTATGATAAGAGCCGAAATTGAATATTCAATTTCGGCTCTTATTCAAAAAAACTATACGTTTTTACTTTTCAATAGAGATTAACTCTACTTCAAAAATTAATGTCGAAAATGGTTTGATAGCACCTCTATCAGCACTTCCATAAGCAATTCCTTGTGGCACATACAATTTATACTTTGAACCCACTGGCATAAGTTTCAAAGCCTCAGTCCAACCTGGAATAACTTGATTAACAGGGAATACCACAGGCTCTTTACGATCAATAGAACTATCAAACACAGTACCATCTATCAATGTTCCATGATAATGAACTTTTACACTGTTTGCATCTGTTGGTATCGCACCATTACCTTTAGTAATTACTTCGTATTGAAGTCCGCTTGCAGTGGTTATAATTCCAGGCTTTTTAGCGTTTTCTTTTAAGAAAAGTTCGCCTGCTCTTTTATTTGGACCGTATTGTGCTTCATTCTTTTTAGCCTGAAGTACAGGAATGGTTCTTTGCAAAAATTCTCCAGCTTTTGCTGCATCCATTTGCTCTTTATACCCTCTCAATCCGTTGATCAATCCTTGTTTAATGATTTTGATATTTACCTTGATGGATGAGTCACCTAGCAGTCCTGTTTTTGATTGTTCTTTCAATGAACTACCAATTTTTGAACCCAAATCGGCCAATTCGGCTGTTTCCTTGGTGACCTCACCTTTTGAGCCCTCTTTGTAGCCTTCTAAAAGTGATTTAATGGCTTTCTCCGTAGAATCGCCTTTCATGTAATACTGCTTAATGCCTGCACCATTAACGATACCATAAGCATAATTCAAACTATCTAATTGAGTCTTCAACTCTGGTAATTTTGTTTTATTGCTATTACAAGCTGTAAAACTAAATGCAGTCATCAACACCACTGCGGTGTATATCATTATATTTTTCATTTTTATGAGCATTTTTTTTGTTTGAATTACTTTTTAGATGAATTATCTGTTGATTGAGGCGTTTGTTGAGGTGCAGATACTTCTGGACCTGAGATTTGAGGGCGTTGCATCATTTTGGCTTGTTGCAATTTCATCATGGTCGTTTGAAGGTATTGTTGTGCTTCAGCTTGATTCATACCTTTGTCAAAGCCATTCAAAGCATTTATCATCCCTTGTTTTACTAAATTTTCATCGAACACAAGCGTAGAATCGCCCATAAGGCCTTTTACTTTCAGTTGTTTGAATGTACTACCGACTTGTAATCCTAGTTTAAAAATTTCGTCTTTGCTATCTGGACTATTAAATGCTTGGTCTAATGACTTTACCACAGCATCAATTGCTTTGTCTGAAGAGTCATTTTTCAAATAATAGTTTTTGATTTGATCACCATTGGCCAATCCAAGTGTGTAGTTCAAACTGTCGTTTAGTGTTTTCAATTCTACAGTTTTTGGTTTATTACTGCTACATGACACCAACATAAGCATAGCTCCTACTGTCACTAATGATAAAATATTTATCTTTTTCATTTCTAACTGTTTAATTTATTAATTCTTTTGGGTTTTGTTTATTTTTTTGCTTTGGCAGATTTTTTTTCTTTTGTAGCTGGGGCTGTTGATTCCACTTTTGCAGGCTCTTCAGTTTTTGGAGCAACTACTGTAGGTTTTGCTGGAGAAAACGAAAGTAACTCTACTTCAAAAATCAAGGTCGAATACGGAGGAATGGTTTCACCAGCTCCTTGTGCGCCGTAACCTAAGCTGAATGGGATAAAGAATTTATACTTCGCTCCTACTGACATCAATTGTACTCCTTCAGTCCATCCTGGAATAACTTGATTCAATGGAAAAGTAATCGGTTGACCACGATCTACCGAACTGTCAAATTTAGTTCCATCTATCAATGTTCCAGTATAGTGTACTTTTACCGAGTCAGTTGCAGCTGGTTTTGGACCTGCAGCTGGAACAATTACTTGATATTGAAGTCCACTTTCTGTGGTGTTTACTCCTTCTTTGGATTTGTTTTCAGCTAAGAATTTTTCGCCAACAATCTTTTTGGCATCAGTTTCTTTTTGTTGCTCTTCCATGATGTAAGTACGCAGCGTAGTTGTAGCCAGCTCTTTACTCATCAATGCCGAATCGCCTTTCATGGCTGTTACGAATCCTTTTACAACGAGATCCAAATTCGATTTTCCTCCTGGAATTTTCTTGATGCTTTGTGCAAAATCGGCACCCACATTAAGTCCCAATGCATAACTCATAGAGTCTAACTTATTGGTCATTGGATTAACTACTACCGGTGTTTTAGAATCTTTTTTGGAATCTTTTTTGGTTTTAGCATCTGCTGCTGAGGCTGTTGTACTCAATACAGCACCAATGCTAAGTAAAATAATTGCTTTTTTCATTATTTGTGTATTTTAAGTTTTATACGATTGATAACAATTCTACTTCAAAAACTAAGGTTGAAAACGGTGCAATGGCTTGACCTGCACCTTGTGAACCATAAGCCAGTTCGGATGGGATTACCAATCTCCATTTCGAACCTACAGGCATAAGTTGTAACGCTTCTACCCAACCTGGAATAACTTGTGTTACGCCAAATGTAGCTGGCTCACCTCGCTGTACTGAACTGTCAAACACATTTCCATCTATCAACGATCCATGGTAATGAACTTCCACGGTGTCTGTTGCCTTTGGCACTGCTCCGTTGCCCGATACCAAAATTTCATATTGCAATCCACTTTCCAGTGTAATTACTTCGCTTCTTTTTGCATTTTGTTCTAAAAATGCTTTGCCTGCTTCGATTGTTTTTTCGGACATTTTAGCTTGAATGCCTTCGAAAAACGCTGTGATAGTGGCTTGTGCTTCTTGCATGCTCATGTCAGTGCTTTTGCTTTCCATCACATCTTCTATACCTTTTGCTATTTTCAAATAATCTAGCGATGTAATACCACTACCCAATAAATTATTTCCTAAACTCAAACCCAATGCGTAACTAACTTTTTCCATTTTTTAATTTATGTTGTTGATTTATAATCTTTCAATGTTAAAAAAAATCCAACTTGATGTACTTCAATACTTGATAAAAGGACGAAAACTGCTTTCTTCTCAGCAAAAAAACGGTGCAAAGATAGCTGATTTGTTGGATAATAGCATGTTAATATTTCAAAATTATCTTGTAGAAACTACAATCGGCAACTTATACTGCTTTTTATCACCACTCTGAGGATTAAACATCTCTATATAAAGTACATATATTCCTACGCTTGCGTTCTTTCCCTCAGAAGTCTTGCCATCCCATGTCAAAAATCCTTGACTGGAAAGCAATAAATTGGAAGCCAACTGTACAACTTTGTTACCTATTGAATTGACAATCATCACATTGGCTACATATCCATTTAATTCTGTTTTGTAGCGAATAAAACAAATATCATCTACTCCATCATTGTCTGGAGTAAACATTTCGGGGTCCACCCATACCATTTTGGACTGTTCGGCTGCATCTAGACTACGATATTGTGAATTTTGAAGACCTGGTGTGCCATAATTTACTTCTGAAGCTGCCGAATGCCACGACTTAGAATCTTGAGAGGGCAGGTCTGGATTTATCTTTTCCAATGAAACTCCTTTAGGATTTTGTACCATCACATGATGCCACTTCGAACTATATTTCACCTCATCAAAAATGGTATCGCGCCCAGCATTGAGAATAACCAGCGACGCACTATCATTGTTTAGCGTACTCCAACTGACCTGAATAATTTTACTTTCTGTGGGGCTTGAAAAATAGTTTAGTAATGAGTCTTCGTTTTCACACAGTGCCAAATAACTATGAGGTGACATCCATGTTGGCTGAGGAATGGTAGTACCTTTATTAAGCGTATGATCGGATTTTCGAGTTGTGAAAACTAGCTTGGACACATCCAGTAGTTTGTCCGAATGGTTGTATAGCTCAACGTATTCTACCGAATTTTCTGGATTTTCAAACATGATTTCGTTCAAAACCAAATCTCCGACACTGGGTGGTTCACTAATGCCAATATCCTTGTGTAGCGTTTCCATTACATTACCGCTCAAGTCTTTAACCCCACTAAGTGTTAGTTGATACAAATTTCCTTTGCGAAAATCGTCTGCAAAGTCTAATCGTACCGATTTCAAGTCTGCTGTAATGCTTTGTTGAGAACTATTCACCAGCTGATTGTTCATCATAAAAGTAGCTCCGCTAATATCGATTGTTTCGGAAAAAACCAATGTCAATTGATTCGGAGCACTTATAGCTATGGAAGTGCATGTTGGAGCTACTTTATCGACCAGTTTACTTCCTGAAACTTTGACATCATCAAAAAAATAAGCCGAACCAGTGGTGGAAGTATTGGAATAAAGCAACCCGAAGTAACGACTGCCCAACACATCCAAATTAATGACCTGACCTTCCAATATGTAGTCCATTTCAGTGGGAAGTTTGCTGTACAACGAAAAATTACCGAGTGAGTCACGAGTCACTTTTATCCGAATATCTACCGTACTGCCATCGGTCCGCTTATCAGCACCATCAATTATCTTAGTTTTTTTGGTTCCTTGCTGTAGAAATAGTGAGACCTCATCGTTAGTACCGCCGACCTGCACATAGTAGGCATTGCATGCTGAGGATATGTTGGAACTGTCTGATGCCAAATAGATTGAAGAATAATTGGATGAGGAGCTTGTATAAGCTATCTTTATAGCGCATTCCCATGTTGCGTTTTCAAAAGCTTGCGATGGCGTGGTCAAATAGGAAACAGAAGTGGTAGGTGCTTTGGATTGCAACTGTAAAGCACTATTTACCATGAAGTTAGACGTAGTACCTGTCCAATTGGGTTGATTGGAAAAATCACCGTCGGTGAAATTATCCACCACTTGACAATAGGAAAAAACGGGGAATAAAAATGCGAGTAACAGGGTTAAATTGTTCATTGTATGTGGTAATTCTATAAAAATGAATTACTTTTGCAAAAATTTACCTAAAACTATTATCGATAATCTTTTGTGTCGTTTTTAAATTTCGTAGCCAAACTTCGCAAATTTACAAATTTATATCGGCAATGGTGTGAAATTTCAATTACAATAATAATTATTAGAAACAATGAGAGTAGCAATTGTAGGTGCCAGTGGTGCTGTAGGACAAGAATTTCTGCGTGTGCTCGAAGAGCGCAATTTCCCATTGACTGAACTGAGCCTATTTGGCTCATCGCGCAGTGCGGGTAGTGTTTATACATTCAAAGGTGAAACCCTCACCGTGAAGGAACTCAAACACGGCGATGATTTTAAAGGTATTGATATCGCTTTTACCTCTGCTGGAGCAAGTATTTCCAAAGAATATGCCGAAGATATTACCAAATTTGGAGCAGTAATGATTGATAATTCTAGTGCTTTCCGCATGGATGCTGACATTCCATTGGTGGTGCCTGAAGTAAATGCCGAAGATGCCAAAGTTCGTCCACGTGGAATCATTGCCAATCCTAACTGTACCACTATCCAAATGGTGGTGGCATTGAAAGCGCTTGAAAACATCTCACACATCAAACGTGTACATGTAGCTACCTATCAAGCTGCTAGTGGTGCTGGTGCTGCTGCAATGGATGAATTGGAACTTCAATACAAACAAGTTTTGGCTGGTGAGGAAGCTACTGTGAGCAAGTTTGCCTATCAGTTGGCCTACAACCTTATTCCACAAGTGGACGTTTTCACCGACAATGGATACACCAAAGAAGAAATGAAAATGTATCACGAAACGCGTAAAATCATGCACTCCGACATAGAAGTAAGTGCCTTGTGTGTGCGCGTTCCAGCATTGCGTGCGCACTCAGAAAGTGTGTGGGTAGAAACCGAAGAACCCATCAGTGTAGAACAAGCTCGTGAGGCTTTCTCAAAAGCACCTGGTGTGGATGTAATCGACAATCCAGCTGAGAAAAAATACCCAATGCCATTGTTCCTATCGGGCAAAGACCCCGTTCACGTGGGTCGTATCCGCAAAGACTTGGCCAATCCTAACGGCATCACATTCTGGTGCGTAAGTGACCAAATAAAAAAAGGTGCAGCGCTAAACGCAGTTCAAATAGCGGAATACCTGATAGCTGAGAAAAATATCTAATACCGTTTGCACAAACAACGGCATTAACAACAATAGACATAAAAATGACTTTGGGCCATTTTTATGTCTATTGTTGTTTTAATGTAAGGTCAGGAAAAAATAATCTTTCCCGTAGGGGATGAATATTA
>CANIXM010000044.1 GCA_947471245.1 Paludibacteraceae bacterium
ACAGTCACTTTTGGAACTGTAGCCTCACCATAAGCAAACATCAATTTTGCTCCATGTGTGATGATACCTGCATATTCTTGTCCTGAACCTGGAAGGAATCCTGGAACGTCAACCAATGTCAATACAGGTATGTTGAACGCATCGCAGAAACGTACAAAGCGAGCTGCTTTGCGTGAAGCATCGCAGTCAAGTACTCCTGCAAGGAAATTTGGTTGGTTAGCTACGATACCTGTCGGAGCACCATCAAAGCGTGCAAAACCAACAATGATATTACGAGCGTAATATTGGTGAATTTCAAGGAATTCGTCATTATCCACAATGGCGTGAATAACATCCTTCATGTTGTATGGAAGGTTTGGATTATCAGGAACGATGCTGTTCAATTTATCTTCCAAACGGTTTATTGGATCTAAGTTTTCAAACAAAGGAGCTTCTTCCAAATTGTTTTGTGGTAAGTAAGAAAGTAACTTGCGAATAATCAATACACCTTCTGTTTCATCTGCAACTTTGAAGTGAGAAACCCCTGATTTACGAGCATGTACGTCCGCTCCACCTAAGTCTTCAGTAGAAATATCTTCACCTGTAACTGATTTCACAACTTTAGGTCCTGTTACGAACATGTAGCTGTTATCCTCTGTCATCAACACAAAGTCGGTAAGTGCAGGTGAATATACAGCACCACCAGCACATGGTCCGAAAATAGCAGAAATCTGTGGAATAACACCTGATGATAGAATGTTGCGCTCAAAGATTTCGGCATATCCCGCCAATGAAGTTACACCTTCTTGAATACGAGCACCACCCGAGTCATTGATACCAATCATTGGACAACCCATTTTCAATGCCATATCCATTACTTTGCATATTTTCAATGCCATGGTTTCGGATAGCGAACCTCCAAAAACGGTAAAATCTTGTGCGAAAACATACACTGTACGTCCATCTATGGTGCCATGCCCGGTGATTACACCATCACCCAGGTATTTTTCTTTTTCTAATCCAAAATTGTTACAACGGTGTGTAACAAACATATCCAACTCTTCGAAACTACCTGCATCCAATAGCATTTCAATACGTTCGCGAGCTGTAAATTTGCCCTTAGCATGTTGTGAGGCAATTCTTTTTTCTCCACCACCCAATTTTGCCTGTACACGTAGATCAATTAGGTTTTTTACTTTTTGTTGATTTTCCATTTGTCTATTTCTTTGACGCTAATGATAAAACTATATTTACTTAGAAGGATCTTCACACAATTCGGTTAATACTCCGAATGTTGATTTTGGATGCAGGAATGCAATGTTCAAACCCTCTGCACCTTTGCGTGGACTTTTGTCAATCAACGCTACACCTCTTTCTGCGGCTAAATCTAGTTTGGATTGTAGTCCTTCTACTGCAAATGCTACGTGGTGAACTCCTTCTCCTTTTTTCTCAATAAATTTACCTACTGGTCCCTCTGGATCTGTTGATTCCAGTAGTTCTATTTTAGTTTGACCTACTTTGAAAAATGCAGTTTTTACTTTTTGTTCTGGAACTTCTTCTACGGCGTAGCAAGTTAGTCCTAATACGTTTTCGTAGTATGGAATGGCTGTTTCCAAACTTTTTACGGCTATGCCTAAATGCTCTATGTGAGATGGCTTCATAAATATATTGGGTTTTAGTTTATAAATCTCTGATTAATAAGATGTTAATCTTTAAATTTGGGTTGGATTAGATTGTTAAAAATTCTTGATTAGAGAATTTTTTCTGTAATTCATTTGATAATGCAAATTTACATTAAAAATTCTTCATTATTAAGCAAATAGACAAGAAATTTTTAGGTGTTTTATGTAGTTTTTCTTGAAGTTACATGGAACAACAAATTTATTATTTCGAAGTGTGTCAAATTTTCTTCGCATTGATTGCTCCATCTCTTTTCTTGCTGTTGAAAATCAATGAGATAGAATTATTATACCAAACTGATACCAAAAATGGGTTATCCATTGATAGTGGATAACCCATTTTAATCAGTAAAAGTACGTTTGGTTTAATAAACAATTATTGTTGTTGATCAGCCAATCGTTTATAGCCATTATAACGCCATCTTGCATTTTCTTCAGCTGCAACAAACAATTCTGTTGCTTCTTCAGGGAATTGTTTCAACAATGATGTATAACGAACTTCACCTTTCAAGAAGTCCTGGAATTTTGTCCAATCTGGCTCTTTAGAATCTAAAATGAATGGATTTTTACCTTCTGCTTCTAAGTCAGGATTGTGTCTCCACAAGTGCCAGTATCCACATGCTACAGCAAGTTGTTGCTCTGTTTGAGCTTTACCCATACCTGCTACAAGACCGTGGCTGATACATGGTGAGTAAGCAATAATGATAGATGGACCATCAAATGCTTCTGCTTCACGTATTGCTTTGAGTGTTTGAGCTTGATTGGCACCCATCGCTATCTGAGCTACATATACATAGCCATAAGAAGCTGCCATCATACCAAGGTCTTTTTTGCGGATGCGTTTACCCGATGCAGCAAATTTTGCTACTGCACCTACTGGAGTCGATTTTGATGATTGACCACCTGTGTTTGAATAAATTTCGGTATCAACTACTAATATATTCACATTTTGACCTGTTGATAGTACGTGATCCAAACCACCATAACCAATGTCATAGGCCCATCCATCACCACCAATAATCCATTGCGACTTTTTAACAAAGTATTGTTTCAAGTCCAACAATTCTTTGCACAAATCGCAAGAGCAAGACTCCAACATTGGAACTAGCTTTTTGGTGATTTGTTGAGTTTTTAGACCGTCTTTGCGGTTTTCAATCCATTCGGCGAATAGTGCTTTCATTTCATCCGAACAGCAATCAGTAGTCTGTCCTTCAATCATTAAGCGCTCTACGCGGTCACGCAGTTTTTCCACACCGATTTGCATACCAAGGCCGTATTCAGCATTGTCTTCAAACAATGAGTTAGCCCATGCTGGACCGTGTCCTTCTTCGTTTTGAGTGTATGGAGTAGAAGGAGCCGAACCTGAATAAATGGAAGTACAACCAGTAGCATTAGCAATCATTTGACGATCACCAAATAGTTGAGATACCAATTTGATATAAGGCGTTTCACCACAACCTGAACATGCACCAGAGAACTCAAACAATGGTGTTGCAAACTGAGAGTTTTTAGCATTCAACTGTACATCCACCAAGTGTTGTTTTGATTTCACATTATCAACACAATATGTCCAGTTTGCTTGATTTGGCATTTGTTCTGCAATTGGTCTCATTTGTAGCGCCTTTCCATTTTTGTTTCCAGGACACACATCAGGACAGTTGCCACAATCCATACAGTCAAGCACATCTACTTGTATGCGGAATTGCATGCCTTTCATAGCAGCAGGAGTTTTCATTTCAATGGTTTCACCTTTGAATCCAGCAGCCTCTTTTTCGTCAAGAACGAATGGACGAATAGCAGCGTGAGGACATACGAATGCACATTGATTACATTGAATACAGTTTTCTGGAATCCACATTGGAACATTTGCAGCTACACCACGTTTTTCAAATTTGGTGGTACCTTGATCCCAAGTTCCATCTTCACGACCAGTGAATGCAGATACTGGCAAATCATTACCTGTTTGAGCATTAACTGGACGAACCACTTTGTTTACAAAATCAGAACCATCAAGTTCTACTTTATCTGTTGACAATTCGATAGATGCCCATTCTGCTGGAATTTCAATTTTGGTATATTCACCACCGCGATCAACTGCTGCGTAGTTCATATTCACAATTTTATCCCCTTTTTTTCCGTATGATTTGTTAATGGCATACTTCATTTTCTCCACAGCCAATTCATAAGGAATAACTCCTGTAATCTTGAAGAATGCTGATTGAAGAATTGTGTTGGTACGGTTTCCTAGTCCAATTTCTTGTGCAATGTTGGTGGCATTGATAATATAAAGAGAAATATTATTCGTTGCCAAGTATTTTTTCACATTATTTGGAAGGCTTTTAATGGTTTCCTCTGCATTCCAAACTGTGTTCAACAAGAAGGTACCATCTTTTTTCAATCCTCTAGTTACATCATACAACTTCAAATAGGCTTGTACGTGACATGCTACGAAGTTTGGAGTATTTACTAAATAGGTTGAGCGAATTGGAGCGTCACCAAAACGAAGGTGTGAACAAGTGAATCCACCTGATTTTTTAGAGTCATAAGCAAAATAAGCTTGACAGTATTTGTCAGTATTATCACCGATGATTTTAATCGAGTTTTTGTTTGCACCTACTGTACCGTCAGCACCCAATCCATAGAATTTTGCTTCGAAAGGACCATTGGCCAATTCAATTTCTGGTTTAAGTGGAAGCGATGTGAATGTAACATCATCTACAATACCTACTGTGAATTGATTTTTAGGTTCTGGCAATGTTAGGTTTTCATAAACTGCCATTGCTTGAGAAGGAGTAAAGTCTTTTGACGAAAGTCCATAACGACCACCAACAATAACTGGAGCATCGGCTTTGCCATAGAAACAATCTCTTACGTCCAAATACAATGGTTCACCTGTAGCTCCTGGCTCTTTTGTGCGGTCAAGAACTGCAATAAATTTAGCGGACTTTGGAACTGCAGCTAAGAAATGTTTAGCAGAAAATGGACGATAAAGGTGTACAGAAACAACCCCTACTTTTTCGCCTGCAGCCGTCAATTCATCGATAGCTTCTTTGATAGCTTCTGTAGATGAGCCCATTGCAATTATCACACGGTCAGCATCGGGTGCACCGTAGTAATCAAACAAGCCATAGTTGCGACCAGTGATTTTATTAATTTCATTGATGTATTCTTCTACAATGCCTACAACTTTATCATAATACACATTGGATGCTTCACGAGCCTGGAAGTAGATGTCATCGTTTTGAGCCATTCCACGAGCTACTGGATGCTCCGGGTTGATAGCACGATCACGGAAAGCTTTTAGGTATTGACGATCCAATAGTGGCTCTAATTCTTCCATGTCCAAAGTCTCAATTTTTTGGATTTCATGAGAAGTACGGAATCCATCAAAAAAATGAACAAAAGGCACGCGAGATTTCAAGGATGCTAAATGTGCTACTGCAGCCAAATCCATTACTTCTTGAACAGAACCTGTAGCCAACATGGCACATCCTGTTTGACGTACTGCCATCACATCTTGATGATCGCCAAAAATAGATAATGCATGCGAAGCCAAAGCACGAGCCGAAACATGATACACGCCAGGAAGTAACTCACCAGCAACTTTATACATATTAGGAATCATCAGCAATAGACCTTGTGATGCTGTAAATGTGTTAGCAAGTGCACCAGCTTGCAATGCCCCGTGCATAGCACCAGCAGCACCAGCTTCTGATTGCATTTCTTCTACTCTCACTGTTTCGCCGAAAATGTTTTTTCGACCACCGGCAGCCCACTCATCAACATATTCTGCCATGGTTGATGATGGTGTGATGGGATAAATGGCAGCTACTTCACTAAACATATACGCTATGTGTGCAGCAGCTTGATTTCCATCACAGGTTAAAAATTTTTTAGTTTTAGCCATCTTGTTAGAAATTGATTAATTATTTATTTGTTTTTACTTACCATTAATAAATTGAGAATGAATTGTATAACTCCAGTTTACGTACCTGTTTCAGTACAAAAAACCAAAGAGCCACAACGGAATTACACCTTTAGTCCCAATTTTAATTTCATTATCAACATATATTACTTTCGAATTTTGTCGTGCACCATTGGGCTTTTCGAAACGGAAAAAGTATTGGGTGTCTATACAAAAATCGGTGTGATACTTACATATATTTACTTGATGCTTAGCCAACAATGCATTGTAAAAAAAAGTTCTACTTTCTGCAGTTTTATCTATGTTGTCATAATTGACAGCATGCATCAAATTGGTGTTGTGCAAAAAAATTGAATGAGGTTTTTTGGGATATTGATCATTGACCAAGTACAACGTATTGAGTAATCTAGCATCTTTTAGATACTTGATGTAATTCATTATTGTAGCTCTCGAAGTCTCAATTTCTTTGCTCAACTGACTTACATTGGGTGATTCTGGAGCAGATTTCATCAGCATATAAAGCAGTCTTCTGATTTTTGACAAATACTTTGGCTCTATCTGCTTAATCAATAGGATGTCAACTTCCAACATCATGTTGATGGTCTTAATCAGATTTTCAGAAAAATTTCTTTGTTCCAAAAAAAATGGATAAAAACCGTGATGTAAATAGTCATCAAAATAATCATAAGGATTTACTTGTTGGGTGATTTGATGAGCTATGTCGGTGTGATTCTGAATAATATCCGTCAGACTATATGCCGAAAATTGTGTTCCAGACTGTAGGTTTAAAAACTCCCTAAATGAAAATCCACGCAAATTATAGGATACAACGATATCCTTAATATCCTGATTGTCTTCTATCAGACGCATCACTGATGATCCTGAGAATACGATTTTTAAATCTAAAAACTTATCATGGCATATTCTAAGTTCCTTCGACCAGTTTTCATACTTGTAGGTTTGATCTATCAATAACACTCTACCTCCACGGGCATAGAATTCGGTTACAAAGTCGACCAATGAATGCTCCGTAAAATAGAAATTGTTGAAATTGATGTACAAGCATTTTTCATCCGTTCCAAAATGCTCTTTAGCATACTGGAGTAAAAAAGTGGTTTTACCTACACCACGACTACCCTTGATTCCAATAAGTCGGCGTGTCCAGTCAATTTCATCCATCAATAAACGTCTTACCGACGATTGTGTATGTTCAACTAAATACTTGTGTGTCCTGTAAAACGACTCCATAGATACAATTAAAGTATGCAAATATAACACTTAAAACTCGATTTTGCAATGCAGAGATAGCAATTTTAGTGTTTTTAATGAATTAATTTATCAACAGTCTGTTTTTTAATCATCACTTTGTGAATAAATTGTCACACAATGATGTATATTTGAATAAATGACTTCTATCTATAACTTTAAAAAAACCACTACTATGAAAATCAAATTTATTGGAGCTGCAAGAGAGGTGACTGGAAGTAAACATCTTGTCATCACCAATGAAGGTAAGAAAATCCTTCTGGACTGTGGAATGTTTCAAGGTAAAGGCATGGAAACCGACTCCATGAACCGTAATTTGGGGTTTGAACCTTCGGAAATAGACCACATAATTTTATCACACGCTCACATTGACCATTCGGGGTTGATACCGTATTTGTATCACAATGGATTCAGAGGGTCGGTGATATGTACCAATGCCACACGCGATCTGTGCTCCATTATGCTACCCGATAGTGGTCACATTCAGGAAATGGATAACAAATGGTTCAACAAAAAACGAGTAAAACAGGGATTGCATGAAGTAGAACCCATTTATAATCAGGGTGATGCTGAAAAATGCATGGAGCTATTTATTGGAGTAGCCTACAACAGACGATTTCGTATCAGCAGTAAACTGAATGTGAAATTCACCAACTCAGGTCACATGCTGGGGAGCTCTGTAGTGAATTTGGAAATCATTGAAAATGGGAAGAAGATCCATTTGGCCTACACAGGTGATATTGGTAGACAGCACAACAAAATTCTACAACCACCCATGCCATTTCCACCATGTGATTATCTGATTGCAGAGTCAACCTATGGAAATAGACTTCATCCCGCTGAGCATGATTCAAAAATGGAATTGCTACAAATAGTGGAAGATACTTGTGTCACCCGTAGAGGAAAGCTCATCATACCATCATTCTCTATTGGTAGGACTCAAGAGATAGTATATGTGCTTAACGAACTATATAACGAAGGAAAACTGCCTAAAATACAGGTGTTTGTAGATAGCCCACTCTCTGTAAATGCCACTGAAATTTTTCGTTTGCATCCTGAGTGCATGAACAAAGAAGTGAAGGATACCTTGAAATACGATGACGATGTGTTTGGTTTTAATTCGCTACATTATATCAAAAAAGTAGAAGAATCTAAAAAACTGAATGATTATCAAAAACCTTGCATAATAATTTCTTCTAGTGGAATGATGGAGGCTGGACGAATCAAGCACCATGTTGCAAATAATGTATCTGATGCAAGAAATACAATTTTGGTAGTGGGCTATTGCTCACCAAGTTCACTGGGAGCCAGAATTCAAGAACCTGGTCTAAAGGAAATTTCAATATTTGGCGATATGCATCCAATTAGAGCTACAATTACAAGAATAGAAGCATTTTCGGGGCATGGTGATTATCAAGAAATGATCAAATTCTTGTCTTGTCAAAACACTGCTGACGTTAAAAAACTATTTTTAGTTCATGGTGAATATGCTACTCAACAGACATATAGTGAGGAGTTAGCAAAGGTAGGATTTAAAAACATCGAAATTCCAAGGGCAGGAGAGGAGTTTGAAGTGAGTTGACAGATGCTAATTATTACATTGAAATACGGTACTATACTTCGGTGTAGAGCCGTATTTTGATGAACATACCCTACGAAAACTTGTTATTTTAGTGGATTATTTTCAAATTTAACGATTCAATATTGAAACCCTTTTATGGATGATAATTATTCAACATTACAAAACTATGAACCCACTTGTAGATGATTTTATAAATAGTGCAGATAAATGGCAGGACGAACTGGAACAATTGAGGTACATCGTGCTTGATTGTGGATTGACAGAGGAAGTCAAATGGAGCATGCCTTGTTACACGTTTCAAAAAGCAAATGTGCTAATATTGGGTGGGTTTAAAAATTATTGTGCGCTTTCGTTTTTTAAAGGGGCTTTGCTGTCCGATTTTGAGCAAATATTAATCCAACAAACAGAAAATGTACATGCAGCAAGACAACTTAGATTTACCAAAGTGATTGAAATTGCAGAACTAGAACCAATTATCAAAGCTTACATCTTCGAAGCCATAGAAATAGAACGCGCTGGTTTGAAAATTGAACCTAAGCAACATGGTGAATTACAATTTCCTGAGGAGTTTAATATTAAATTACAAAATGACCCGACCTTTAAAGGCGCATTTGAATCTCTAACACCTGGACGCAAAAGAGCCTATCACATGTATTTTTCCGAACCCAAACAATCACAAACGCGTGAAGCTAGAATAGAAAAATCTACACATAGAATCTTGATGGGCAAAGGATTGAATGATTGCATTTGTGGGCTCTCTCGCAAAATGCCATCGTGCGATGGTTCACATAAATTTCTGAAAGAATAATTTTCAAAAGTTTTCCTTTTTGTCTGAAAGGAATGAGAAAAAGAGTGTATATTTGTTGTGTCCAGAAATAAAAATAAACAGGGCAAATAAATCTGAACTATCTAGTAATCAAATCATAAATTTGGAATTTAATCAATATAACGACTTATGTTAAAGATTACTGCTTATCAAATAGGCGAGAGTATTGACCTTAAGAAATTTAAAAGCGATTTCGCAAGTAAACTGTTATCATC
>CANIXM010000045.1 GCA_947471245.1 Paludibacteraceae bacterium
AAAAGAAATACGTCTCTAAGCCCATGTACAGCAAATAGTAGGTGATAAAAACCATGCTGAATTCTCGCAACTGTACCTTCACGGCTATCAGGTAAATACCCGCAATTATAAGGCTTGCTAGGATTTTAACCAGCTTAAGTATCATATATAAGTTAGTCAACTTGCGGGGGTTGTCTTTTTTGGAATTAATCAGCACGTTGATAAAAATCATCCCATACACATAAAAGAAAGTAGGAATGAATGGATACCAAGTAAAATAACTTCCAGTGTAAACGTGGACCAACAACCACCACACTCCCCAACCCGAAATCAAAATGAATGCCGAAAACAAAAGATAGAAAAGTCTTTTTAATTCTTGCATATTCAGGATTAGGAGACAGCTTCCAAGCAAATGGTGACACAATTATTATTCACTTCTACAAATCCCCCATCGATGGTCAACTCTGATTCCTGATTGTTGACCGAATAAGTCAATTTACCTGCTTTCAAAGAAGAAATAATCGGAGCATGATTTTCCCACAGTGTGAAAAGACCATTCTTTCCTGGAAGGGTTACTGATGTAACATCACCTGAAAAGTAAATTTGCTCTGGGGTAATTATGTCAAGTTTCATAGATTTGTATTTACGCTGTACAATGCTAATTTTTATTTTTTAGATTGCTCAATCAATTTTCTGCCTTTTTCGATAGCGTCATCAATTGTTCCAACATTTAGGAAAGCCATCTCTGGAAGTTCATCCAATTCGCCATTAAGAATCATCTTAAATCCACGAATGGTTTCATCTATAGGTACCATCACACCAGGTATGCCCGAAAACTGAGCCGCCATGTGGAAAGGTTGAGACAAGAAACGTTGAACTTTTCTTGCACGTAACACAGTTAGTCTGTCTTCGTCAGAAAGTTCTTCCATGCCTAAGATGGAAATGATATCTTGAAGTTCTTTGTTGCGTTGAAGGATTTGTTTTACACGTTGTGCGGTATTGTAGTGATCCTCACCAACTACAAGTGGAGAGAGGATACGCGAAGTAGATTCCAGTGGATCTACAGCAGGATAAATACCCAACTCAGAAATCTTACGACTTAGTACAGTCGTAGCATCTAAGTGAGAGAATGTGGTAGCGGGAGCAGGGTCAGTCAAGTCATCGGCAGGCACATAAATAGCCTGTACAGAGGTGATAGAACCGTTTTTGGTAGATGTAATGCGCTCTTGCATACGTCCCATCTCAGTGGCAAGTGTAGGTTGATAACCTACCGCCGATGGCATACGTCCAAGAAGTGCAGACACCTCAGAACCAGCCTGTGTGAAACGGAATATGTTGTCAATAAAGAATAGGATGTCACGACCACCACCAGCAGAACCATCGCCATCGCGGAACGATTCGGCAACCGTAAGACCCGATAGAGCCACAGAAGAACGTGCTCCTGGTGGTTCGTTCATCTGACCAAACACGAGTGTAGCTTGTGATTTGGCAACTTCTGTATAATCAACCTTAGACAAATCCCAGTCTCCGGCTTCCATTGATTTTTTAAATTCTTCTCCATAACGAATAACTCCTGCATCTATCATCTCACGTAGCAAGTCATTACCCTCACGAGTACGCTCACCTACTCCTGCAAACACAGAAAAACCGTCGTGTCCTTTAGCAATATTGTTAATCAACTCCATGATCAATACGGTCTTTCCTACACCAGCACCACCGAACAAACCAATTTTTCCTCCCTTACAGTATGGCTCCAACAAGTCGATTACTTTGATACCAGTAAAGAGTACACTTTCGCTTGTTGATAGATCTTCAAATTTTGGTGGCTCGCGGTGAATGGGGAAAGCTCCTTTTTTATCAAGAGATTTCATACCGTCGATAGAATCACCGATAACGTTCATCAATCTACCTTTTACCTGATTACCTACTGGCATGGAAATCGGTGCTCCAAGTGCAGTGGCTTTCAGCCCTCTACGAAGTCCATCAGTAGAATCCATGGCTACAGTACGAACTGTATTTTCACCTATGTGTTGTTGAATTTCTACTATTAAGACATTTCCATTACCACGATCGATGCTCAATGCACCATTGATGGCGGGCAATTTCAAACCTTCACTTCCTTTGAAATCAAAAAACACGTCCACTACTGGACCGATGACCTGCGAGATATGACCAACTAACTCTGACATAATTTATTGCGTTTGGGTAATTGATAAATTAATTTACTTAAATATCGAGATACAAAAATACTGATATATTTGAACTAGCAATGGAATTATTCTTAATTCTAATAAAAAAAACACCTGTTAGTAGTTTTTATTGTTAATTTTCAGGCATTTAAAGGTGTAAAATATTTTAAAATAATACTTATATAACAATCAACCGAATGATGGCTTATCCATCATTCGGTTGAACAAAATCACTATAGATGCCGTTATAATAACGCATTTTATAAATTATTGTTTAACTAATTTTCTAGAATTTATAGGTATATTTGAAGGAAAATGCATTAAAATGAGTGACGACTGGGCTTGTAATTATTTAGAACAGGTTAAAAGCAATTACTATTTAACTTTCTTGCAACTATGTTTTCGAATGTAACCTTAAGTGGTAAGTCCTTGTTGATTACCTTCGTGATTAATGACACTATGCTACAAAAAAAGTCAGCTATGCGGGCATAACTGACTTTTATAATGTTTTCACTTTCGTGTGAGTGAATGTTTCCTGTTTATTCTTTACAGTATTGATGCATTACATCAGCACTCATGGTCATGCTTGAGAAACCACCATCATGTAGTAGGTTTTGCATGGTCACCTTGCGTGTTAAATCGCTAAACATTACCACACAGTAATCAGCACAATCCATGGCTGAAGCATTGCCAAGTGGCGACATGCGCTCAGAATAATCCAACAGACCATCCAAGTCTTTCACTCCACTACCTGCTGTAGTCACAGTTGGTGATTGAGAAATGGTGTTAACACGTACCTTCTTATCTTTACCATAAATATATCCAAAACTACGAGCAATAGACTCCAACACGGCTTTAGCATCTGCCATATCGCTATATCCTGCTACTGTACGTTGTGCAGCCAAGTATGAAAGTGCTACAACAGATCCATACTCATTGATAGCATCCATCTTTTTTGCTACTTGTAACACCTTGTGGAATGATACAGCAGAAACATCCAATGTGGTAGATAGTAGATCATAATCCAAATCGTCATACGCTTTCTTTTTGCGCACATTAGGCGACATACCAATAGAGTGAAGTACAAAGTCAATTTTGCCTCCCAAAACTTCCATTGAAGTCGAGAAAACATTTTCTAAGTCAGTTACACTTGTGGCATCTGCAGGAATAAGAGTTGCATTTAGTTTTTTTGCTAATTCATCTGTAGTTCCCATGCGAACTGCAATTGGTGTGTTGGAGAGTGTGATGATTGCACCTTCTTCTACTGCGCGCTCGGCTACTTTCCATGCAATAGACATGTCGTTAAGTGCTCCAAAAATGATTCCTCTTTTGCCTTTTAATAAGTTGTATGACATATAGTTTATATAATTTAGATTAGTTATGATCCAGTGTGCGAAATGAATGTACAGCTGGGATTAAATAATTTGGCACAAAGATAGTAAAAATGAGTAACACAAACACAAATCCGCCATAAAAAACTATTGTTTTATGGCGGATTTTGTGTGTAGTGTCTGATTTATAGTTAGTTCACTCTGTATTTTTCGTTGCCAGTTTTCAGGAAGTCGGCTATTTGCTTGGCTGCAGCAATGCCAGCGTTGATATTGGCTTCTGATGTTTGAGCACCCATCTTCTTCGGAGTGGAGAAATATCGTGCTTCAAATTTTTCCACCATCTCTGCATGATTGGAAGGTAGTATGTCCGTTACGTATCTGAAATCGGTACGTTCATTCATAAACTCTACCATCTGTGCCTCATCAATCACCTCTTTACGTGCAGTATTTACCAGCACTGCTCCCTTAGGTAACTTAGCTAATAGGGCTGCATTGATTGATTTTTTCGTTTCTGCAGTAGCAGGTATGTGAAGCGATACAATATCGCAAGTACTGTACAATTCTTCCACACTTGACAATGCTTTTACACCGTCTTTTTCGATTACTTCAGCAGGGCAAAAAGCATCATAAGCGTACAAATCCATTCCAAAACCTTTTGCTATGCGCGCAACGTTTCTTCCTACATTGCCATAGGCATGTATTCCGAGTTTTTTGCCCATTAGCTCAGTGCCAGATGTGCCATTGTATTGATTTCTAACAGCAAAAACAAGCAACCCAAAAACAAGTTCTGCTACAGCATTTGCGTTTTGCCCAGGTGTGTTCATCACACAGATCCCCGCTTTTGTGGCAGCTTCTAAATCCACGTTGTCATATCCAGCGCCAGCTCTTACTACAATTTTCAATGCTTTTGCTGCTGCAATAACTTCTGCGTCGATGATGTCGCTACGGATGATGATGGCATTGGCATCAACTACGGCATCGAGCAATTGTTGTTTTTCGGTGTATTTTTCTAGCAATGCTAGTTCAAAACCTGCTGCTTCTATTTCTTGACGGATACCATCTACTGCTATTTTTGCAAATGGTTTGTCGGTGGCGATAAGTACTTTCATCTGTTAGTTAATATATTAAGCCCCCTACATCCCCAAGGGGACATAAAGAGTTGTTTTGTTGACTATTTATGTAATTGTTCAAAATCTTTCATGCAATCTACTAAAGCTTGTACGCTTTCAATAGGGAGTGCATTGTAGGTAGATGCTCGGAACCCACCCACCGAACGGTGACCTTTGATACCAACCATGCCACGCTCAGTAGCCAATTTTTGGAAGTCAGCTTCTAGTGACTCAAAACCTGGTGCCATAACAAAGCAAATGTTCATGCGTGAGCGGTCTTCAACTGCTGCTGTGCCCACAAATAATGGATTGCGGTCAATTTCGTTGTATAATAGGTTTGCCTTAGCAATATTGTTTTTTTCCACTTCTACCAGTCCACCTTGTGCTTTCAATAAACGTAGATTTTCTAATGCAGAATAGATAGGCAATACTGGAGGAGTATTGAACATGGATCCATTTTCAATATGAGTGGTGTAGTTGAGCATTGTAGGGATGTATCTAGACACTTTTCCTAGCAACTCGTCTTTAATGATAACAAAAGTAAGACCAGCTGGTGCAAGATTTTTTTGAGCTCCACCGTAAATCATGGCATATTTAGAAACATCCATCGGACGTGAGAAAATATCAGATGACATGTCTGCAATTAAAGGCACAGGCGAATCAATATCTGTGAGGATTTCTGTTCCATAGATGGTGTTATTGGTAGTGATGTGGAAGTAATCAGCATCTGTTGGAATCACATAATCTTTAGGTACGAAAGTGTAATTAGCCGATTTAGAAGAAGCAACTTCGATGGTTTCACCAAATCCTTTGGCTTCTTTCATCGCTTTGCTTGCCCACACACCTGTAATAAGATATGCTGCTTTTTTCTCTAAGAAATTGAAAGGAATCATACAAAACTGCAAACTAGCTCCACCGCCTAAAAATATCACCGAGTAACCTTCTGGAATATTAAGTAATTCTTTAAACAATGCTACTGTTTCGTCAACTACCGGTTGAAAGTCTTTAGCACGGTGGCTGATTTCGAGTATTGAAAGTCCAGAACCATTAAAATCCAACACAGCTTGAGCTGTTTTTTCAATCACTTCGCGTGGCAAAATTGAAGGTCCCGCGTTAAAATTGTGCTTCTTCATATCTTAAAAAATTATTGTGTATAGTTTATTTTTTAACTTTCAAAAAATAGATTGCAAAGGTACATTTTTTTCAGGCTTCAACCTATAAAAAACATATTTTAACGAGAATATTTTTGTGATTTGGGGATGATATTGAATGAAAAGTGCTTGAATTGCACAACATTATTTCTTATGTGCAAAGAAATCAGGGGCTATTTCCCTGTGATGATTCTTTTCACTTCATTCAACTTGTTCAACGCATCTAGGGGTGTGAGATTATTGACATCCAGGTTTTTGATTTCATCACGGATTTGCTCCAACACAGGGTCGTCGAGCTTGAAAAAACTGAGTTGCATTCCTTCTCGTTGATCGGCTATTTCCGTTATCGGTTTCGAAACACCTGATTGTCTGTTGTCTGTTTCTAGTTGCTTTAGAATTTGCTCGGAGCGCTTCACGATACTTGCAGGCATGCCTGCCATTTTGGCCACGTGAATACCAAAACTATGTTCACTCCCACCGGCCACTAACTTTCGTAGAAAAATTACTTTCTTTTCTACTTCCTTCACCGATACATTAAAGTTTTTGATGCGATGAAATGATTTTTCCATTTCATTTAATTCGTGGTAATGAGTTGCAAATAATGTTTTTGCTTTGCAACTAGGGTGTTCGTGAATGTATTCTACGATGGCCCATGCGATGGAAATACCGTCATAGGTACTTGTGCCACGCCCCAGTTCATCAAACAAGACCAGACTTTTGCTGGATAGATTGTTCATGATGCTTGCCGCCTCGTTCATCTCTACCATGAAAGTGGATTCTCCTTGAGAAATATTATCACTTGCTCCTACTCTAGTAAATATTTTATCGACCACACCAATGGAAGCACTTTCGGCGGGTACAAAACTCCCAATTTGTGCCATGAGTGTGATGATGGCTGTCTGGCGAAGCAGTGCAGATTTACCAGACATATTAGGCCCTGTGATGATGATGATTTGCTGTGACTCATTGTCAAGGTACACGTCGTTGGCTATGTATGTTTCGCCAATAGCCAGTTGTTTTTCAATTACAGGGTGCCGTCCTTGCTTGATATCGAGCACATCGGTGTCAGTCATTTGAGGACGAATGTATTTGTTTTCTGCTGCTACTTTGGTAAATGAAAGCAGACAATCAAGTTGTGAAATAAGATTGGAATCCAGCTGAATGGCCGTGATATAATCCACTAAGCTAAACACCAAATCAGAGAATAATTTGGTTTCAATGGCTAGGATTTTTTCTTCAGCACCTAGTATTTTTTCTTCGTATTCTTTTAGCTCTTGAGTGATGTATCGTTCGGCACTTACCAGCGTTTGTTTGCGAATCCATGTTTCTGGAACTTTGTCCTTATGAGTATTTCTGACTTCAATATAATAACCAAAGACATTATTGAAACTAATCTTAAGACTGGGAATGCCAGTGGCTTCACTTTCACGCTCTTGAATTTTTTGTAAAAAATCCTTACCTGAGAAAGCCATTTCTCGTAGTTCATCCAGGTTGGTATCAACGCCTACTTTGATGACTCCGCCACGGTTAATGAGGGTTGGCGGGTCGTTAGAAATTTCTAGATCAATTTTTTCAGCAATCACTCTGCATGAATTGAGTTGGTCACCAATCTTATTGAGTGAAATATTGTCAGAAGCTAAGCAAGCTTGTTTGATGGGTTCGATGGCTTGAAGTGCAATTTTTAGCTGAACAACTTCACGTGGATTGATTCTACCTACCGCAACTTTGGAAATGATGCGTTCCAAATCTCCAATTAGTGCTATGTTTTGTTCCAATAGTTCACGCAATTCGGAATTGCGAAAGAAATACTCCACCACACTTAGTCGCTCATTAATAGGTTTCACATCCTTAAGCGGAAATGCCACCCATCGGCGAAGTAAGCGTGCACCCATTGGACTAATGGTCTTATCAATGATTTGCAACAGGGTGCGGCCACCTTCGTTGATGGTGCCGTAAAGTTCAAGATTGCGAACCGTAAATCGGTCTAGCCACACGAATCGTTCCTCCTCTATGCGAGATAGCTGGGTGATGTGCCCCGTGTGTTGGTGGTGTGTGAGGTCAAGATAATGGAGTATGGAACCTGCCGCTACCACACCATTGGGTAGATTGTCCACTCCGAATCCTTTCAGATTTTTAGTCTCGAAATGTTTTAGTAATCTTTCTTGGGCAGTGCTTGGTGTGTAAGCCCAGTCCTCTAAAGCGTAGGTGAAAAACTTAGTGCCGAATAGCTGTTCGAATTCATTCTTTTTATTCCTTTCATAAAGAATTTCTTTGGGAGCAAAGCTATTGAGCAGTTTGTCAATGTATTCGGCTGTGCCTTCAGTCACCAAAAATTCGCCAGTAGAAATATCTAAAAATGAAACACCCACAACCGATTTATTGAAAGCAACACTTGCAAGAAAGTTATTTTCCTTATGATTGAGTGTGGTGTCGCTGTAAGAAACGCCAGGTGTAACCAATTCGGTGACACCACGTTTTACAATTTTTTTGGTCAACTTAGGGTCTTCCAGTTGGTCGCAGATGGCCACACGCATTCCTGCACGTACCAGTTTGGGTAGGTAAGTATCCAGCGCATGATGTGGAAATCCAGCTAGTTCTATGCTTTTGCCAGCGCCGTTGGCACGGCGAGTAAGTGTAATGCCTAGTATTTGAGAAGATTTGATGGCATCTTCTGAAAATGTCTCGTAAAAATCACCACAGCGAAATAGTAGAATAGCATCAGGGTGTTGGGCCTTGATCTCGTTAAACTGTTTCATCATGGGTGTCTCTACTATCTCGCTTGCCATAAAATTTAAGGGGGAAGTAATTGATAATTAATAATTAACAATTAATAATGGGTGAAGGTTTTGGTGTCAGTTTTAAAAATTCTTTTGAGGTTAAAACAACCCATTGATTGCGTCCGTCATTTTGGACCAAGCAAAACGTTGTTTTTCAATTTTGATGTTTTCTATCATGGCCTGAGACCTGTTGTTGGTAAAGAAGTCTACCATGGCATCTGCAATTTGCTGAACATCAACATCTACCACATAACCTACTTTACCATTGGGGATAGCATCAGCAAGCCCACCGACATTGGTAACAAGCATCGGTTTTTCAAAATGATAAGCTATCTGACTTACACCACTTTGTGTTGCCGACCGGTATGGCTGTGTCACCAAATCGGCGATACTGAAATAGTTGCGCACTTCGCTTTCGGGGATAAATCCATTGCGCATAATCACGGATTTTTCAAGTCCTAATTCTAAAATCAAATCCATGTAAGGCTGAGGATTTTCATAAAACTCACCAGCAATAATCAATTTGACAGGCAAAAGCTTTAGCCTTTCATCCGCAAAAGCTTTGATAAGTAAGTCAAGACCTTTGTATTGACGAATGAATCCAAAGAAAAGTATGTAGCTTTTATCTTGATGCAATCCTAATTTTGCAGAGGCATTGTATTTGGTAAGAGGCTCGCCATAATGGTCATAGATGGGGTGAGGAGATACGGCTTTTGGTTTATTGTTGGTGTCAAAGGTGTTGATATCTGCCACAACAGAATCAGTCATAGCTACAAATCCATCTATCTTTCTAACAAATATCTTGGGCAGCAATTTATCCAAAATGGTTGGTTCATG
>CANIXM010000046.1 GCA_947471245.1 Paludibacteraceae bacterium
GTTTGACAGCATTATCCTAAAAAACGCATATAATCAAGAGTATTCGCCTCTATTTACTGACGATGCATCGGTGGTAGAAGCCGCAGGGACAGCCGTAAAACTAGTGCAGGGCAACAGAGAAATCATAAAAATCACTACCGAGATGGATTTGAAAGTAGCGTCTTTGTTTTTGTGATCGCCTTGTTTGTGTGTCTAAGATTGCAATATATCCTTTGGATTCAAAACATCATTAGTGATTACAACTACGGTAACTATCTATTAAACATTATGTTAATGGGACTGTTTTACCAAATCTGGATTTTCGGAACCATGGCTCATCGAGTATTTCAGTGTCTGCTGTTGCAGTGATTACAATCGTTTCTTCTATCGCAGGGATATTTATTTTACGGATAATCCCGTTTGGCAAATATATGGCAGGATAAATATGGTAATTAAGAATTGAAAGTCTAATGGTTAATCTAATCATGTGAAGTTTCAAATTGATAATAATTTTGAAATCTTCGTAGAAAAACATTCACAAATAATTCAAAAAAGGGGCGTAGCTCCGTAATCTTCGTAGAAAAAATGATAATACACAAACACTAAGGGGCGTAGCCCTGTAATCTTTGTAATAATGGCAAATACATACACACAATTATATATACAATTTGTTTTTTCGGTCAAAGGGCGTCTAAACCTTATTAATGAACGCTTTAGAGATGAACTTGAAAAAGTAATTTGTGGTATTGTTACAAACCAAAAATGCAAAACATACGCAATTTATTGTAACCCCGATCACATGCACATTTTTATTGGGATGCACCCAGCAATCTCTCCTGCCAAATTGATGGAACAGGTTAAATCGAGTTCTTCCAAATGGTTGAATGATAAAAAATACGTTTCAGACAAATTTGCGTGGCAAGAGGGTTATGGGGCTTTTACCTATTCCAAATCGCAGATCGACAATGTAGTGAAATACATTTTGAATCAGCCCGAACATCATAAAAAACAATCGTTCAGGGATGAATATATGTTGCTGTTGGAAAAATTTGAAATTGAATATGATACAAAATATTTGTTTGAATGGTATGATTGAAAGATTGCAGGGCTACGCCCCTCAAAAATCAAAAATTCAACTATCTACTAAGATAACACAGCTACGCTGCTATTTCACGGTCTTAATTCAAAGATGTAGTCCAAAAATAATCATTTCACATGAGACCTTAATTGACAATTGAAAGAATTCATATTTAGGATTTTAATATGGACATATACAACCAAGATATCAAATTCCTTGCTGGTGTAGGACCCAAAAAAGCCGAATTGCTTCGGACAGAATTGGGATTGAGCACGCCAGAGGATTTGCTACGCTACTATCCCTACAAGTACGTGGATAGAAGTCGGTTTTACTATCTCCATGAGATAAGTGCAGACACAGCATATATTCAGGTAAAAGGGCAGATTGTCAAGTTTGAAAAAGTCGGCGAAGGTCGCAATCAACGGCTAACAGCTATATTTACTGATGGGAAAAGTTCCATTGAGTTGGTCTGGTTCAAAGGGATTAAATACATCACCGAGAATTACAAACCACGCATCGACTATGTGATTTTCGGAAAACCTACTGCCTTTAATGGGAAATATAACATAGCTCACCCCGAAATAGAACTGGCATCCAAAACACCTCCTGCCGATCAGCTTGGACTTCAACCTTATTACAACACATCCGAGAAAATGAAAAGCAGCTACTTGAACTCCAAAGCGTTGCAGAAAATCATTTTTCCCATTGTACAACAAATAAAACAGGGTATTCCCGAAACTCTCCCTGCCTATATTTTAAAAAAATTTGCATTGATGAATCTTACGGATTCATTGGTCAACGTTCATTTTCCCAAAAATGCAGACACACTGAGAAAAGCCCGTCAGCGGTTGAAATTCGAAGAGCTATTTTACATCCAACTAAGCATCCTTCGGCAGACCAAATGGCGGGATATGCATTCTGTGGGATTTGTGTTTCCTATCATTGGACATTATTTTAATACATTTTTCAAAAGCTATTTGCCGTTTGAACTGACTGGAGCCCAGAAACGAGTGCTTAAAGAAATCAGACAAGATGTGGGAACTGGCAAACAAATGAATCGATTACTGCAAGGCGATGTAGGAAGTGGAAAAACCCTAGTGGCACTGATGACCATGCTGATGGCTGTAGACAATGGCTACCAAGCATGCATCATGGCTCCTACGGAAATTCTAGCCACGCAGCACTTTGTCACCATTCAAGATTTTCTGAAAGATCTGGGGGTAAATACTGCTTTGCTCACTGGCTCTACCAAACCCAAAGACCGAGTGCCCATTCATGATCAACTGCAATCGGGCGAACTCCATATTCTTATTGGCACTCATGCGCTGCTTGAAGATGTGGTGCAGTTTAAAAACCTAGGACTGGTGGTGATTGACGAGCAACACCGATTTGGTGTAGAGCAACGCTCACGGCTATGGAAGAAAAACTCTCAACCTCCGCACATCCTAGTCATGACAGCCACACCCATACCTCGTACACTGGCCATGACACTTTACGGCGACCTTAGTGTGTCGGTGATTGATGAACTTCCTCCCGGCAGAAAACCCATCGAAACACTCCACTATTTTGAAAACAAGCGCCAAGCGCTTAATGGATTTATAGCCAAACAGGTAGAGCTTGGCAGACAAATCTACATTGTGTATCCACTCATTCAGGAGTCAGAAAAAATGGATCTCAAAAACCTGGAGGAAGGCTATCAATATGTACAAGAAACATTCCCTCATTACAAAATCAGCATGGTACACGGCAAACTTAAGCCTGCCGAAAAAGAATACCAAATGCAACGATTCGTGAGTGGCGAGACGCAAATAATGGTAGCCACCACAGTGATAGAAGTGGGTGTCAATGTGCCCAATGCATCTGTGATGATAATCGAAAATGCCGAGCGATTCGGGCTATCGCAGTTGCACCAGCTACGCGGACGCGTGGGGCGTGGCGCCGAACAGTCATACTGCCTACTGATTACAGGCTTCAAACTGGCTACAGACACCCGTAAGCGAATGGAAATAATGACAAGAACCAACGATGGATTTGAAATTTCGGAAGCAGATCTTCAGATTCGTGGACCAGGCGACATGGACGGAACACAGCAAAGTGGCATGCCATTCGAACTTAAAATAGCCAATCTGGCTCAAGATGGGAAAATGCTCGAAATAGCTCGAAATACGGCCATGGAAATTTTGGATGAAGACCCACAACTTGCTAGCGAAGAAAACTTAGTATTGGCCAAACAACTAAGCAAATTGAATACAAATACGATGAATTGGGGCACAATAAGTTAAAAAAGTGGAAGTTTTTTTGCATAGACCATTCCTTTTCGTTATTTTTGAAGAGCATTGATAAAAAAACAAATTTGCATAGCACACAACTAATCAAAAAATTATGGAAAAAACACTTGTAATTTTAAAACCTTGTACAGTGCGTAGAGGGTTGGTTGGTGAGATTACTCATCGTTTTGAACGAAAGGGATTACAGTTGTGTGGCATGAAGATGATGCATCTGGATGATACTATTTTGAGCGAACACTACGCACATTTAGCCGAGCTCCCTTTTTTCCAACGAATAAAAAATGCGATGATGGCTGCGCCAGTGATTGTGACTTGCTGGAAAGGGAAAGATGCTGTGCATGTGGTCAGAGAATTGGGTGGAAAGACTAACGGAAGAGTGGCTGCGCCAGGAACGATAAGAGGTGATTACAGCATGAGCATGCAAGAAAACATTATCCACTCTTCAGACACAGTTGAAAATGCAGTGATTGAATTAGCACGTTTTTTTAAAGATGAGGAAATTTTTGAGTATGAAACTATTGGGTTGGATGTGTTTTACGCCAACGATGAAATCTAAAAAAACGGTATGCCTATTTTAAAACAGAAATGTTTATCGATATTTCTTCTACTTTTTCTAGTCTCTGCAAGCTATTCTCAAAGTCAAAAGCAGAAATATAGCTACTCTCTTGTGCCCAAACGCGACACGGTGAATGTGTATCAAGAAATGCTGAACGATGAGTCGGACGACTTGATGGAAAACCACCCTGCCGAAGATATTTATAACAATATCTGGACGTGTGACAAACTCAACCCGTACAAAATTCCGATTGATAGTCTACCTGACTCAGTGACCGTTGACGTGTCTCGATTTCAAGTTCCTACGCCTGGATATGTAACATCGCATTTTGGTCCTCGTCGCTACCGCTATCATTATGGCATTGATTTAAAAATCAATATTGGGGATTCTATACTATGTGCCTTTTCAGGGAAAGTTCGAATTATTAATTACGAACACAGAGGATATGGCAATTACGTAGTAGTGCGCCATGACAATGGACTGGAAACCGTATATGCTCACCTTTCACAGGTACTTGTCACCCACAATCAGTCAGTGAAGTGCGGCGAATTGTTGGCTTTGGGGGGCAACACTGGACGTTCTACTGGGCCTCACCTGCACTTCGAGACACGTTACTTGGGCAATGCCATCAATCCAGCCCACATCATCGACTTCGAAGCTGGCGACGTGATAGAGGACACCTATCTGATAACTAAGAAAAACTCATTCTACTATCAACATGATGCAAAAGCGCTTAGAAAAACCTCAAAATACTACAAAGTAAGAAGAGGTGATACCCTATCGAGAATTGCTGCACGAAGCGGTATCAGTGTAAAACAGCTTTGCAGACTGAATGGATTGAAGAAACGATCACACATCAGATCAGGGCGAAGATTGAGGGTGAGATAAACAAGAAAAATGAAGAGTGAAGAGTGAAAATTGAAAATAGGGAAGTCATCGCAAGGAATT
Source organism: Paludibacteraceae bacterium (assembly GCA_947471245.1). Classification (GTDB taxonomy): domain Bacteria; phylum Bacteroidota; class Bacteroidia; order Bacteroidales; family Paludibacteraceae; genus Paludibacter. Next base: position 4,850 of record CANIXM010000046.1, read on the forward strand.
TGTGGTGACTTTTTTTTTCAACCACAACACATCAAGCAATTAATAAATGACAAATAGAAGGATATTTGCCTGGGTTTTGAGTGTATTTTGAAAAGAATACCCCTAATAATTATTAGTGAACCTTTTTGGTTTACCCACCAATTTACCGTAGGGAATATATCTTAATAGCCACCCAAATTAATCCCGCACATTCCCATTAGGGGCTGATTTTTAGGGCGTTTTCAATCCTCCGGCTTCACCGGAGGTTATGCATATACAGTCCTTTCAGGACAGAGAATCTCAGTTCCCTGAAAGGGGACAATATGAGTAACCGTGGGTGTAGCCCACGGATTCCAAAACTATCCATAATACGAAAACAGGAGATATTGGCACTGAACCAATATCTCCTGTTTGTATATAATCGCAGAGCCGTGAACTCTTAGTAACGATAATGCTCTGGTTTGTAAGGACCGTTTTTATCCACTCCGATATAAGATGCTTGGTCTGGAGTAAGCACTGTTAGTTTTACGCCAAGTTGCTCTAGGTGAAGACGTGCCACTTCTTCGTCTAGGTGTTTTGGAAGGCGATACACATCCACAGCATAGTCTTTGGTGAATAGTTCTATTTGTGCCAATGTCTGGTTGGTAAACGAGCTACTCATCACAAACGATGGGTGACCGGTAGCACACCCTAGATTCACCAAACGACCATCGGCCAACAACAACACACAATGTCCATCAGGGAAAATGTATTTATCCACCTGAGGTTTGATGTTCACGCATTGGATTCCTGGGAATTGTTTTAATTTCTCTACTTGGATTTCATTGTCAAAGTGACCGATGTTACAGATAATGGCTGCATCTTTCATTTTGGCAATATGGTCAATGGTGATGATGTCTTTGTTACCTGTAGTGGTTACATAGATATTACCTTCCGCCAAAGCATCTTCGATGGTAGTCACTTGGAAACCTTCCATGGATGCTTGCAAGGCACAGATAGGGTCAATCTCAGTCACGATTACGCGAGCTCCATAAGCCAACATCGAACGTGCACAACCTTTACCCACGTCGCCATATCCACATACCACCACCACTTTTCCGGCAAGCATAATGTCGGTAGCACGTTTGATACCATCTGCCAATGATTCACGACAACCGTAGAGATTATCAAATTTTGATTTCGTTACTGAGTCGTTCACATTGAAGGCTGGGAATAACAATGACCCTTCTTCCAACATTTGATACAGACGGTGTACGCCAGTAGTTGTTTCTTCGCTCACGCCACGTATGTCAGGTACCATTTTATTCCAAATACCATTATCTTCTTTCAATACATCTTTCAAGATAGTATAAAGCAAGCGCTCATCTTCACCACCAGCAGCTTTGTCAAGTACTTTCGCATCTTTTTCGGCAGCAGCACCCACGTGTATCATCATCGTAGCATCTCCTCCATCGTCCACAATGACTGTAGGGCCTTGATGACCTTCAAACACCAATGCTTGAAGTGTACACCACCAGTACTCTTCCAATGTCTCACCTTTCCATGCAAAAACTGGAATACCCACAGCAGCAATGGCAGCAGCAGCATGGTCTTGCGTAGAGTAGATATTGCAACTACACCAGCGTACTTCGGCTCCTAGTTCCACCAATGTTTCAATTAAAACTGCGGTTTGGATGGTCATGTGAAGCGAGCCCATGATACGAGCACCTTTCAACGGTTTTTGTTGACCATATTTAGCACGCAATGCCATCAATCCGGGCATCTCTTTTTCTGCTAATTCAATTTCTTTGCGGCCAAATTCCGCTTGTGACATATCAGCCACTTTATAGGGAAGGGTGCTGAATAATTCTGTTGTGCTCATGTTTTATTTGTTTTGTGTTTGTTGATTTTATTAAGAAACACAAAGATAGCAGTTTTGGTGGAAATAATTATCTTTGACTCCAAAAAATGGCTATATTACGATATTGGTTGGAAAACCACAAAATGCACAAAAGTTTGGGTTTGATTAAATAAAAAAATTAGCCGCATAGATATAAAAGTAGAAACGCCGCATGCGACGTCTCAAAAGCTTAATAATTTTGCGTTGATTTGTGTTGATTGCGTATTTTGCGTTCTTCTTTTTCGATATGTCCTTTAAAGAACTCTACTGTGTACATTGATATCCATACACATCGGGCAGCTACAGCCAATTCACTAGCTATTCACAACATCGGATTCGATGATGGTGCTCTTGTTTTAGAAAGTGCTATGAATACCTATTTCTCCATTGGTATCCACCCTTGGGATGTGCATACTTATTCCCCTAACGACATTGATGAATTGCGTAGTTACTGCCTGCATGAAAGCGTTGTAGCTGTGGGTGAATGTGGACTAGACAAACACAGTACAGCCACCATAGCAACTCAAACAGCATTTTTTGTTGACCAAATAACCATCTCCGAGCAACTAGAAAAACCACTGATTATCCACTGCGTAGGATGTTTCAACGAAGTGCTACGCATCAAAAAAGAGATAAAACCAGTTCAACCCTGGATTATTCATGGATTTAGAGGAAAACCTCAAATGGCAAAACAGCTGCTACGTGCTGGATTTTATCTTTCTTATGGCGAGCATTTTAACGCAGAGAGTGTTAAAATCACCCCATTGGGAAAACTAATGATAGAAACAGACGAAAGTACGAAAGACATAGCAGACATCTATCAAGTCATAAGTGACATCAAGTCAATTGATATAAATCAACTTAAAACAAGCGAAGTTGTTTTCAAAAAGCTATTCTTGGGTGGGTTTCCTATGAAAACACAATAGGACACATTAATGAACACCTAATTCCAATTTTATTTGGATAATTATCTATTAATGAGCACATAGAAATCAAACTGCGTTTGCTTCTTTTGTCAATCGAGCAACTTTGCCGAAAGGCAAAACTATGTGTTCTTAGTTTTATTAATTGAATTGCTAGATGTGTTCCATGTGTTTTAAATTTTTGGTGCTGTAACATTTCGGGTGGTTTTCTTTGAAAACACAATAGGAAACACAAATTCCAGTTTGAAAACCTAAACGCAAAGACACTAAGATGCATTTAATGACTGAAGAACGCAAAGAGAAAAACTTTTAGTTTTTCTTAGCGACTTCGTGTCTTTGTGCCTTTGTGTTCAAATAATGTTTTATCCGCCTAATTCCTTATAGAACCCAAATTTATGAATTGTTAATTGTCAATTATTAATTAGTTATACTATCTTTGCGTTTCCATCAAATAATGAAATATATGAGAAAAACCTTTGGACTTTTTATTGCCCTACTCCTTGCCCCCACACTCTTCGCACAAGGCATTTCACAAGAACAACAACGCAAACTCAATAATGCTCTCAACATCATTTCACACATGTACGTGGATAGCATCAATGATAAAAAAATAGTTGAAAACGCACTGGAGTCCATCCTCAAAGAACTAGATCCGCACTCCTCCTACATTCCAGCCGATGAAGTAAAGCGAGTGAATGAGCCATTGGAAGGTAGTTTTGAAGGTGTGGGCATTCAGTTCCAAATTTACGAAGACACGCTCATGGTGGTTCAGACCATCTCTGGAACACCTGCCGCCAAAGTAGGCATACTGGCTGGCGATAGAATCCTATCCATCAACAACGAAAATGTAGCTGGAGTAAAAATTCAAAATTCAGGTGTATTTAAGCGACTTCGCGGACCCAAAGGCACAGAAGTAACCGTAAAAATCAAGCGTGGTGGAGTTACGGAAATTCTCGAATTTAAAATCATTCGTGATAAAATTCCCATTTACAGTGTGGATGCTACCTATATGATAGGCAAAGAAATTGGCTATATCAAAATCAATCAATTTGGAAGTTCTACCGTAGAAGAATTTAAAAAAGCATTGGCTACGCTTCAGAAAAAAGGGATGAAACACTTAGTGCTTAGCCTTCAAGGCAATGGTGGTGGCTACCTAAATGCTGCCATCCAACTGGCCGATGAGTTTCTTCCTGATAAGAAATTGGTAGTGTACACTCAAGGTCTCAACCAGCCAAAAACAGTAGCCGAATCAACCAAAGAAGGTGGATTTGAAAAAGGCAAACTAATCATATTGGTGGACGAATATTCTGCCTCAGCTTCCGAAATCGTATCGGGTGCCATTCAAGATTGGGACAGAGGTGTGATAGTGGGTCGCCGTACGTTTGGCAAAGGATTGGTTCAACATCAAGTTCCGCTCTATGACGGCTCCATGATGCGCCTCACCGTGGCGAGATATTACACACCCACTGGTCGTTGTATCCAAAAATCCTACAAAGAAGGAACCGAAAAATACCAAAACGACTTAATTAATCGCTACAAAAAAGGGGAGTTTGTTCATGCAGACAGCATTCATATGGTGGACTCACTGAAATATCATACCCTGTCACTCAAACGCAATGTGTATGGTGGCGGTGGCATTATGCCCGATGTGTTTGTGGCATTTGATACCACTCGCATGACTCCCTATTACAGA
>CANIXM010000047.1 GCA_947471245.1 Paludibacteraceae bacterium
AATTTTACAGAAAGTCTTTTTTCTGGTGTAGCGAGTGATTATCTTAGAAAGGAATATGTACCTGGCGTTTTTGGTGAGTATTTGTTCAAACCATCGCATCGTTTTAGCCTAGTGGCTGGACTCAGAGGCGATTATAATTCATTCTATGGGTCATTTGTTACACCTCGAATTCATGTGAAGTATGAGGTAGGGGAGTTTCTCCATCTTCGTGGTTCAGCTGGTAAGGGTTACCGTTCGGCAAATATTTTGGCAGAGAATAATTTCCTATTAGCTAGTAATAGAGCGGTGAATATCATGCCCAACTTGAAACTTGAAGAATCCTGGAATTATGGCTTGAGTACACATTTTTTTATTCCATTGTTTGGAAAGGAGCTGAGTGTGCTGGGTGAATGGTATTATACAGATTTCATGCATCAAGTAGTGGTAGATATGGATTCTAATCCACATGCAGTAAGTTTTTCTAATTTATCAGGAAAGTCTTATGCCAGCAGTGCACAAGTGGAAGCAAATATGGAAGTATATAGAGGTTTGACTCTTACGGTTGCGCATCGTATAACAGATGCTGAAACCACCATAGCTGGAGTTTTGAGAGAAAAACCGTTGACAAACAGATACAAAAGCCTAATTAGTGCCTCTTATCAAACTCCACATAGAAAATGGCAGTTTGATGTCACTTCACAGTTTAATGGAGGTGGCAGATTGCCAGATCCTGACGCTGTAAATCCACTATGGGAAAGAGAATTTAAACCCTTTACCATACTAAATGCGCAGGTGACTAAGTATTTTAGAACCTGGTCGATGTATGTAGGCGCCGAAAATCTAACCAACTTTGTTCAAAAGGTACCCATTGTTGATGCAGTTAATCCGTTTGGAAATAATTTTGATGCATCAATGGTTTGGGGACCAGTACAGGGAACCAGGGTTTATGTTGGTCTGAAATGGTCAATAGATAGAGATTAATTTAAATATTTCAGATTTTTATAATTCTAAAACAGGTATCCTGTCAAAAAAATAAATTATGGACGCACAGGGAGATAAATATTCACAACAAACCCCTCTTAATTGCCCCTTCGGGGGTTAGGGGGCTAAAACTTAAAAGTATGAAAACTAAAAAAATATTGTTTGTAATTTTGGCAGTAATGTTTACAGTAATGCATTCAGCCACAGCACAAAAAAAAGTATCTACTTCAAAAACAGTAGTGTTAAGTGTAATGATGCATTCTGACCATTGCAAACGCAGAATAGAGAAGAATATTCCCTTTGAGAAAGGGATACAAGACATTGTGGTTAATTTAGAGAACAACACGGTTACCGTTGTTTATGATTCTACTAAGGTTACTGTGACGGATGTCATTGCAGATTTTAATAAAATAGGCTATGATGTACATCCGGTGGGAGACTAATTTTATTTGTTATAAGAATTTCAAATATTCCAACTATTTCGTGTAATGACTCTGCTAGAGATAGTTGGAATTCTTAAATTTCTAGTGATTTACGGTTTATTGTGGTTTTATAACGTTCAGGGTGGGTAAAAAATGAAACATGGGGCGCTAACAGGAAAACAACCACAGGTAATAAAAGTGAAAAGAAAAACATGAAAAGTGAAAATGGATAATCGAAGAAAGGACACAACAGAAATATCTGGCGGTATTAAGATGGCGTCAGCCAATATTTATTTCAACAATTGAAGTAAGATACAATTTGCCAAGGGCAAAGTTTTGTGTTCTCTCTTCATTCTTCATTCTTCACTTTTCACTTTTGCTTTTGTGCCTTTTGTGGTTTGATTTCCTCCTTTGGGTTTTTTCTACCAAATTCGTTATAGAGCCTTTATTGTTTATCATTGCAACATATCATTCGGAAATTAATTTGTTTGAAAAATGCTCTATCAACTTTGATAGAATCTGTAAATTATTATAATTTTACAAAAACTATGTTTTTTTATACATATTATTTGTTTATAATTATTTTTAGAGCTAACTTTGTAACAATGATGCGCTATAAGGTAGTGTTATCAGTCATTCGCAACATGTTTCTAAAGTATAAGAGTTAAAGAAAAGAAGTCTAAGCAATTCAACCTGTGGTCGTTTATCTGATCAGGGAAAAATATGAGAAATACCCCAATAGCGATATCCTTGGTTGTTGTAGCAGTGGCTTTGCTTATATTGAACTGTTATTATATATCTGATTTGGATAAGTTCAATCATGATGTAAATGGCTTAACATGTGTTAATGGGGTTCGTTTTGATGGAACAAATACAAATGCGCCTGTTGTAAACTCTCCTAGAAGTTTTTCCAATTCCTTCCTCCCTAGGGCTTCAGTGTCCCATTATGGCTCAATAAGATCGAATGCACATGTTAAGAGTACTAATGATAATCACTTAGCTCTTTCTAGGGTGACAAGTTGGAATGTATCACCAACAAATTCGAACTTAAGTGTAGGTTTAACAGCCTCACAGCCGGGTTTGTCTACCAGTGGAGTTAACAACTCTTCTACGTCCACGCTTGGTGGTAATTCACAGAATTTTCTGTCTCAAAATCTATCGACAAGTGGGGTGGGGGAAAATTTAAATTCGAATGGAGGTAATAGCTCACAAATATCAGACATGAACGAATTGTTTGACCAATCTACAGGATTGATGGATGAAGGCATGAACCAAGATATTGCCTTAAATCCATTTGATACACGTCAAAAAGCATCAATGAACACAATGGATGCTCCATTAGAAGACCATTTTATTGGTCTTTTATGTTTGTCTGTAATTTATTTGATTTTTAAAGCGAAATATTCACCTTCCAAGATTCAAGACTAATCAGTTTTCCGTTGATTGAAAAATCTGCACCACTCATTTAGTCCACATTCTTCGCATTTAGGTTTTCGAGCAATACACACATATCTTCCATGTAAGATGAGCCAATGATGTGCCTTGGGAATCAATTCTTTTGGAAAATTTTTGGTGAGTTCAAGTTCTGTTTGAAGTGGATTTTTGGAGTTGGTAGTTAAGCCAAGTCTTTCAGATGTCCGAAATACGTGTGTGTCAACCGCCATAGTCGGTTTATTATAAATGACAGATGCAATTACATTCGCTGTTTTCCTTCCAACCCCAGGCAGTGTCTCCAATAGTGCCACTTCGTCAGGCACAATCCCTTGAAAATCATTTTGTAGTTTTTTGGCCATACCAATTAAATGCTTGGCCTTATTGGAAGGGTATGAGATACTTTTGATGTACTCAAAAATCACTTCGTGCGAACTATTTGCCATTATTTCTGCAGTAGGAAAATCTGCGAATAGCTTTTTAGTAACAATATTTACCCGTTTGTCTGTGCATTGTGCAGATAAAATGACAGCCACTAGTAACTCAAAAGGGCTAGCATAATGCAATTCGGTTTCAGCAACTGGCATGTTTGTTGTAAACCAGTTGATTATGTTAGTGTATCTTTCTTTTTTTGTCATGATTTTTGTTTTCAATTTATGCTCACGAGAGTTTCAACAATATGAATGGGTTAACAGTTTGCTAATTGTCTTTAGTTTTGGCAAAATTATTCAATAATGATGTAATCCTTGCTTCCTTTTTATTATTTTTGTAGATTACATTCAGATATACGATTTTCTATTCCGTAAGTTAGATTCATGGCACCCAAAAAACCCATAAAAAGTACCCCCAAAGAGCAAACTCAAAACATGTTTGAATCCTCTTCATTTGTTAAGTCAGAAAAAAAATCAAATCAAGTTAACCAACCTTCATTGTGGTCGAAATTCGTCGGTTTTCTCAATGATGAAAAGACAAGTTTTATTGTAGGTTTGTTGTTGCTTTTTGGCGTCTTGTTCTTGCTTATTTCATTTATATCTTACTTTTTTACAGGGGCTTTTGACCAAAGTAAAATGGAATTGTCATGGGGTGAAATACGTAATTTGAGAGCCGATATTCAAAATTGGGCATCTGTATCAGGTGCCATTTTTTCAGAGTATTTTATCAATCGATGGTTCGGAATAGCTTCATTTTCATTTTTGTATTTTGGACTTATTTTAGGCTTACACCTTGTACGAGTGAGAACCGCACCACTTTGGAAAGCTGGTTTTCATAGTTTTTTTTGGTTGATATGGACATCTGTTTTTTTAGGGTTTCTTGTTTCTCCTTTTGCTAAAGGCATTTTGTTTTTCTCACCTGGTGGACAGCACGGTGACACCATCAGTAGATGGTTGGTGTCATATTTTGGTTACCCTGGATTGTTGTTGATGTTGATTGTAGCTATGTTGGGCTATTTTGTCTTGATTTTTAAGAATACAATTCCATTTTTACGAAACTTATTTGTTAAAAAACCAATCGCAGCTTCATTTGAAGCTTCACTTGACGATGAAGAAACAATTGAACCTGCTATAGAACAATCAGTTGCTGTAGGTACAGAAATTATTCCAGAAGATTGGGTAGTAACTTCTGGGGTAAGTGAAGAGAGTATAGAAATTGAACTTGAAAATGTTATTACTGAGGAAACAGAAGGAAATGACGATGTGCCTTTTGAGATAGAGCAATCTGAACCAGAACCGACTGTAGAACTTGATGAGCCTCTTTTAGATGATGAGCCTGTTGATGATTTAGAGTTAGAAATTGTGCCGAGCGAAGGCGATGATCCATTTTATAATGTGGCTAAACTTGGTAAATATGACCCTACGCTAGATTTGTCGCACTATAACCCTCCTACACTAGATTTGCTGAAAGTTTATGCCAATGAGAATGAAACTCAGATTGACATGGATGAGCAGAAAGCGAATAAGAACAGGATTATTACTACCCTCCAAAATTATGGCATAGAGATTGATAGCATCAAAGCCACCGTTGGGCCTACTATTACCCTTTATGAGATAGTACCAAAGGCTGGTGTTCGGATTTCAAAAATTAGGAACTTAGAGTCGGATATCATGCTGAGTCTAGCGGCAACTGGAATTCGTATTATAGCACCAATTCCCGGTAAAGGTACCATTGGTATTGAAGTTCCGAATAGTGTTTCGCAAGTGGTGTCCATGCATTCAACCATTGCTTCTAAGAAGTTTCAAGAATCGACATTCGAACTTCCAGTCGTATTTGGTAGAACCATTACCAATGAAATATTCATGGTAGATTTGGCCAAAATGCCTCACTTGCTCGTGGCAGGTGCTACTGGTCAAGGAAAATCAGTAGGGTTGAACGCTATCATCACATCTTTGCTTTACAAAAAGCACCCATCACAATTAAAATTAGTTCTGGTAGATCCTAAAAAGGTAGAATTCAATATTTATGCTGATATAGAAAAGCATTTTTTGGCCAAACTTCCTGATGGCGAAGATGCTATTATTACTGATACCAGCAAGGTGGTGGAGACCTTGAATTCATTATGTAAAGAAATGGATGACAGATATGATTTGTTGAAGAAAGCGCATGTAAGAAATCTGAAAGAGTATAACGAGAAGTTCACGAATAGAAATCTCAATCCAGATAATGGACATCGTTTTTTACCATACATCGTTGTAATTGTGGATGAGTTTGGTGACTTAATCATGACAGCAGGCAAAGAGGTAGAGATGCCAATAGCGCGTATTGCTCAGTTGGCACGTGCCGTAGGTATTCACATGATTATTGCTACTCAACGGCCATCGGTGAATATTATTACAGGTGTAATTAAAGCCAACTTCCCAGCTCGTGTAGCATTTAGAGTGTCGTCCATGATTGACTCTAGAACGATTTTGGATGCTCCAGGAGCCAATCAGTTGGTGGGTAGAGGTGATATGTTATTTTCTCAGGGAAGCGATTTGGTTCGTGTGCAATGTGCTTTTGTGGATACACCTGAGGTGGAGAATATAGTGAATCACATCAAGAAACAACAAGCATATCCTACAGCATTTTATTTACCTGAGTATCTGCGCCCTGATGGTGATGGATTGGATGCTTCTTCAGTAGATATGAGCAAACGCGATCCGTTGTTTGAAGAAGCTGCAAGATTGATAGTAGCGAGTCAGCAGGGTTCTACATCGCTCATTCAACGCAAATTTTCTATCGGATATAATAGAGCCGGAAGAATTGTAGATCAACTAGAGGTGGCTGGAATTATAGGACCGTTTGAAGGTAGTAAAGCCCGTCAAGTGCTGGTGATGGATGATTATCATTTGGAACAGATTTTAAAGAATTTATAATTAAACAATGCTACAAAAATATTATGGCAAAGAATATTTATTATACGTTTCTCCTTTTCTGCTTTTGTTTGCAATCTGTACCTGCGCAAAATGATGCTACTGCTCAGAAGCTATTGTCAGATTTGCTTACGAATATAAAGTCCACAGCCGTAAAGACTGATTTTAAATTAACTATGACTATGAAGGGTAATCCAAGTCAGACCGTGAATGGAACGTTCACGTTGAAGGGAAATAAATTTGTACTAGATATGACCCAGTTGAAAGTATATTTCAATGGAATGACCCAATGGAGCTATATGGCTCAAAATAATGAAGTGTCAATCTCTACACCTACAGCCAAAGAGCTGTCCGAAACCAACCCGATGGCAATACTCGTAAATTATAGCTCAAAATCAAATATTAGTTTTAGTACGGAAACAAAATCGAATAATAATCATTGTATTGAAATGATACCTAGTACGAAGGATAAAGACATCTCGAAAATATTGGTTACCATCAATAAATCCAACAATGAACTTTATTCCATCAAGATTATTTATAAGAATGGCAACTTGAATAATCTTGTGTTATCAAATTACAAAAAAGATATTCAGGTGAATGATGATACCTTTGAATTCAAAAAATCAAAGTTCAAAGGAGTTGTCATTAATGACTTGAGATAAATTCTAATTAAATCCTATTTCTCAAATTTTAATATAATGATAGAAAAAGTAAGATGCCTTATCATAGGCTCAGGTCCTGCTGGATACACAGCTGCAATTTACGCTTCCAGAGCGAATCTTTCACCCGTTCTTTACGAAGGAATGCAACCTGGAGGACAATTAACAACAACCACTGAAGTCGAAAATTTCCCAGGTTATCCAGAGGGAACTACTGGTACCGAATTGATGGAAGATATGCGCAAGCAAGCAGAGCGCTTTGGGGCTGATATTCGTTTTGGTACGGCTACAGCTACAGACTTAAGTTCCGCACCGTATAAAGTAACCATTGATGGTGAGAAAGTGATAGAAGCAGACACCATCATTATTTCTACAGGTGCAACAGCCAAATACTTAGGACTACCAGATGAACAAAAGTACGCAGGTTCGGGAGTATCAGCCTGTGCTACATGTGATGGTTTCTTTTACCGAAAATTAAAAGTTGCAGTAGTTGGCGGTGGAGACACAGCCTGCGAAGAAGCCATTTATTTAGCTGGACTCGCATCAAAAGTATTTTTGATAGTACGCAAAAATGCACTTAGAGCATCTAAAATTATGCAAGAGCGCGTATTAAACAATCCAAAGATAGAGGTACTATTTGAGCATGAGACCTTAGGATTGACAGGTGAAGGTGTGGTGCAGGGTGCTAATTTGATTAAGCGTAAAGGTCAGACAGATGAAGAACAAGTTCATATTGAAATAGATGGTTTCTTCCTAGCAATAGGTCATAAACCCAATTCAGATATTTTCAAACCATGGATTGAGACTGACGAGGTAGGCTATATCAAAACCATTGCAGGTACACCACGCACCAATGTCAGTGGAGTGTTTGCTTCTGGCGATGTGGCAGATCCACATTATAGACAAGCCATTACAGCAGCAGGTAGTGGTTGTCAGGCAGCCATCGAAGCTGAAAGATATTTGTCTGAAAAGGGACTTTAATAAATAAAGAATGGAAAATGAAGGTTTGGTGCTTCGTACGGAGCATTTGATAAAGAAATATGGGAAACGGACAGTAGTTAACGATGTGTCCATCAATGTGAAACAAGGTGAGATAGTGGGACTTCTCGGGCCCAATGGTGCTGGAAAAACCACTACGTTTTACATGACTACAGGTTTGGTCACACCCAATGCTGGTAAAATTTTTCTTGATAATAAGGATATTACTGAGTATCCAGTTTATAGACGAGCTCAAATAGGGATTGGTTATTTGGCACAAGAGGCATCCGTTTTTCGTAAAATGACGGTAGAAGACAATATCCGTTCGGTATTGGAGATGACAAAGTTTTCCAAAGATTATCAAGCTGAAAAGTTAGAAACCTTGATTTCTGAATTCAACCTCGGACATGTGCGTACCAACCTTGGCGATCGACTTTCGGGTGGGGAGCGTAGGAGAACAGAGATAGCACGGTGTCTGGCCATTGAACCTAAGTTTATTATGCTTGATGAGCCATTTGCTGGTGTTGACCCTATTGCGGTTCAGGATATTCAGGATATTGTGTGGAAATTGAAGGATAAGAATATCGGCATCTTGATTACCGACCACAATGTAGATGAGACACTTACCATTACCGATCGTGCTTATTTGCTTTTTGAGGGACGAATTTTGTTTCAAGGTACTTCGCAGGAACTTGCAGATAATCCGGTGGTGAGAGAAAAATACCTGGGTCGAGATTTCGAATTGAAAAAGAAAACAAGAGTTTGATTGAGTCATTAACCTTATTTCAATAAATGCAAAAAGCGACACTCACTATTTTGGGATGCGGATCTGCTCTTCCTACGAAAAGAAATTTTCCAAGTTCACAAATCTTAGAAATAAGAGATAAGCAATACATGATAGATTGTGGTGAGGGTACTCAGATTAGAATGCAGCAAATGTCCTTAAAAACCAGTCGGTTGGGGCATATTTTTATATCACACTTGCATGGCGATCACTGTTTTGGATTGATAGGACTTATTTCTACATTCGGGATGTTGAATAGAACGGCTGACCTTCACATACATGCACAGCCAGATTTGGAGAGAGTTATGTCTTCACAGTTGAGCTATTTTTGTACCGAATTGCCATTCAAAGTAATTTTTCATTCTTTCAATCCCAATCATCACACACTTATTTTTGAAGATAGGTCGGTGAGCGTCTATTCCATACCACTCAAACACAGAGTTCCTTGCTGCGGATTTCTTTTTGAAGAAAAGCCAAGACCAAGCAATATCATCAAGGAAATGATTGATTTCTATAATATTCCTACTTTCAGAATCCCAAAAATAAAACAAGGGGAAGATTTCATAACTGAGGA